>JAEYOU010000725.1 GCA_023411405.1 Pseudomonadota bacterium
CCTCGGGCAACCGAAAATGCGCACTGGCCGGAGAGTGTCTTGAACCGGGCGTCGGGAGTCATCGCAACGGAGCGTCCGGAAAATCCGGTTTCGGCGCGGAGGTTCTGGAGCAACTGGCTCCCCATGCCCCATGTATTCAGCGTTCCCGTACCCTCCCACTCACCGCCGGACCACACGACGTCGCGGAAGCGGCCCTGAAAACGGTACACCGGCGCCGCGCCCCGCAGGTTCGCCCTGAAATCGCCCGCCAGTGTGCCATCACCGACATGCGCCGAGAGCTCCGGCACATCGAACTCAGCGCCGTCCCATCGCATTCGGCCTTTTACGCGACTCAAGGGTAGTCCCGGGATCATCAAGGCCGCGATGTCGAAAGTTGCCTCCGCATGCCGCTCGCTCAACCATCCCGGAAGCCTGGTCCGGCCCAGCCGAAACGCGCGCGTCAGAAATCCTTCGTCGCGCCGCAGCGCCGGGGCAAACAGACGTTCCAGTTCGGCTGCGTCGAGGGCGGCGATCGAGAGCCTCAGTTGGTGAGGACGGGGGGCGCCATCGCGATAACGGTAGTCTCCCGCGAACGCCGCTGCACCCGCGTGGCCGCGGACCCGATCTACCACTGCGCCGGGCTCGCGCAACGCGACGCGAGCGGCGGTCAGTTTCACGGGTTCGGCCAGTCCATCCACCTCGAGCACCGCGTCTTGAATCTCCACTACTCCCGACCACTGGCCGGCCTGCTCCGGCCGTTTTTGGTACCGCAACAGCCCTCTCCAGGTCCCCTTGGAACAGTGCTCGAGGACGGGTGCGCCGCCTGCCACTTGGGCCGCTATGGTCGTCTCCGGGATGCCCGCCCCCTTCGATGTCAGGACGCCGTCGAAAACCTGCGTCTGCCAGGAGTATTCCGCCTCCATGCGAACAGGCGCCGCCGGACCGAGAAGTGCCGGCGCCGGCCTCATTTGCACTACTGGCCCGGCGAGAACGAGTTCGGCCTTCGGAACACTCACCTGTGGCTTGCCCGCCATCTCCAGCGCCACTGCCGACACGGTCGCCATGCCGTTTACGCCGACTCCGGGCGAGTATGCCAAGACGCCCGTCATTTCGCCGCCCACGCTGAGCCCGGACGCAACCGGCAGACCCATTTGGCTGGCCAGGGCCGTCGCGCCCGCGAGCGGTACACCCTTAAACGACGTCCGCGCCGCCCAAACCAGGTTGCCGAGAATGCCCGATGCGCGGGCCGCTACGTGCACCGGGCCTTCGCCCGTCGTGTCCGCTTCGAACGTTTGGCTCGCCAGGTCGAGCGTGCCGCGATAATCGAAAGGCCAATAACCCCAATAAGGCGGCAGAAGATCCCAGCGGTGGAGGTCGCTCACCTCAACGCGCCCCTCGATTGCCATGTTTGACACCGGCCCATGGAATCGCGCCCGCGAGGTCACCTGGCCGTGGATGCCGATATCGTGTCCGTGCACGAGCCGGATCCACTCCCCGAGCGAACTCCGCTCGAGTTCCATCGAGCCGTCGACGGTTCCCCCGGTCACGGGGTCCGGGCGCCACGAGGCCTGTGCGCGAAACAGCCCATAACGCTGCGTCGCGCGATCCGTGCGGGCCGGCGCGCCTTCGAGGCGGAAGCGCCACACTCCTCCCGGCGCGGAGGGCGGGGAAGCATCCAGCGAAACGTCCGTGAGATAAACGATGGACTTGGTGTCGTCGAGCTTGAAGTTGATCCGGCCGCCGCGAACCTCGATCTGCGGCATGCTGCTGCCTGTCGGCGCCACCGCCGTACGGCCCACCAACTGGGTGACGTTCAGCTCGGCACGCTCCGAATGCCGCGCCAGGTTGAGGCTCGGGTTCACCAGCCGCAAGTTTGAAAACTGGAGGCGTCCCTTCCAGAAGCTCGCGAAACTGACGCGGGCCTCGAGCGACTCCATATACGCTAGCGGCTCCAGGCTTACGGCAGGGTCGTCGTGGATCACCACCTTCTCGACCGAGAACCCCGGTCCGCCGAAAACGTCCAGTCTCACCTTGCCCTGGATTTCGACACGGCGCCCCAGCGCTGATTCCAGTCTCTCCTTCACCCGGGCGCCGAACCGGTCCGCGTCGAGCCTCGGGGCGACCAGTCCTGCGGCGAGCGCCAGGCCCGCGACGGCCGCAAGCGTTCGCCAGAGCGCTTTTTTCGTAATTCTCATCGGAGCGCCCCTGCCTCGAGCAGTCTCCGATAGGTTTCGGGATCGTCGATGTCTTCCGCAACGCCGCGGTCGTCCACGTCCACGTAGAGGGTGTCCGGGCCGTGCACCACGTCACTGGCCGGCGAACCCGGCGGCAGCGCTGCAACTCTGGCCGCGGCAGCGCGGGAGAGCAGAACGGGGTGGCCCCGTCGTCCGCCATAGCGTGCCACGATAGCCGGAGCGCCGGTCTTGGCGAAACCTGCCGCAAGCGCGGCAAACGTGGACCGCTGAATGTGCGGGTGATCCACAGGCGTGAAGATCACTGCTTCGGCCGTGTCCGGCAGCACTGCGATGCCGCGCTGTAGCGAACTTGACTGGCCTTCGGCCCAACGCTCGTTCACCACGATTTCCGCTTCGCTCGCACGCTTCATCCCGGCGCGAATCTCGGCTGAAGAGTGCCCGAGGACGACGAGCACCGGCGAGCAGGACGAAGACATCGTCCCGATGAGCCGGTCTATGAATGTCTCCGTGGTTGAGGTTCCGGCGGGCAGGAGCGCCTTGGGACGGCCCATCCGACTGGATGCTCCGGCAGCGAGGATGATGCCGGCGATGCTCACTTCAGGAGCGCCCTAAGCCGCTCGGAGGCGAAGATCGATTTCGAAAGCTTGAGCCAGTCGGACCCGGCGCCGCGCCGCACCGCGATCATCTCGGCGACCACAGAGACCGCGATTTCCTCGGGCGTTATCGCGCCGATGTCGAGGCCCATCGGAGCGTGAATCCGTTCGAACGCCTCGCGCGGCATGCCTTCCTTCTCCAATTCCTTAATGACGGCAATCACTTTCCGCTTGCTTCCGATCATCGCGACGTAGCGCGCCGGCGTGGCGACGGCGTGGCGC
>JAEYOU010000726.1 GCA_023411405.1 Pseudomonadota bacterium
CCGCTGCTCCCGTTCGGCTCGACCCTCTTCGGCCACGCGCTCGCCGGTGCCCTGCTCTTCCTCGCGGTCGCCCTCGTGCGGAGCGCCACCGAACGCCCGTCCCCGACGCGCAGGCGCGACCTCGCCGGCGCGGGCGCGCTGCTCGGCCTCGTCGCGATCACCGAGTTCCCCGCAGCGCCCGCGGGGTTGCTCGTCGTCGTCTACGGCCTCCACCGGCTCGCCCGCCGCGGCGAGCTCGGCCGCGCCCGGACCTGGGTCGCGCCGCTGCTGGGGGGCGCGCCCTTCCTCGCCGCGCTCGCGCTCTGGAACTGGGCCTGCTTCGGCTCGCCGTTCTCGATCGGCTACGAGAACCTCGCCGTGCCAGGGTTCCGCCGCCTGCACGAGGCGGGGCTCGTCGGCGTCCGCCTCCCCAGCCTCACGACGGCCTACTACGTCACGCTCCACCCCGCGCGCGGGCTGTTCGTGAGCGCGCCCATCCTGCTGCTCGCGTTCCCGGGTCTCGTCGCCATGGCGCGGCGCGGGTGGAGGGCCGAGGCCGCGCTGTGCCTGGGCGTCTTCCTCAGCTTCCTCCTCGTGAACGCGGGCTTCCCGCTCTGGTGGGGCGGCTACACCTACACCGCGCGCCACCTCGTCCCCGCGGTGCCGTTCCTCGTCCTGCCCCTCGCCTTCCTTCGTGGACGCTGGCTGTGGGCCGCGCTCCCGCTGGTGCTCGCCTCGGCGGTGCAGACGCTCGCCGCCGCCGCGGGCGACCCGTTCGCCCGCGACTGGGCGCTCGTGCGGCTCATCCTTGCCGCCCGGCAGACCGGCGACGCGGTGATCGCCTGGGGCGCGTGGAGCTTCACGGGCGACGTCTGGCCCCGCCTGATGGCCCGCGCGCCGGACGGCCGCTGGATCGGCTTCTCGCCGAGCTGGGGCCGCCTCCTGGGGCTCACCGGCCCGGCCAGCGTCCTCGCGATGCTCGCCGCCTCGCTGACGCTGCTCGTCGCCGCAGGGCACTCCGCGCGAGCCCGCGTCGTGCGACGGCCTGCCGAGCGCCCGGCCCTCGCCCCGCGGGAGGCGCGAGGAGGTGTGACGTAGAAACGGGGGCTGCGCCCCCGCCCCGCCGGGGTGATGTCCTCCCGTTCACCCGCCGTCGTGTCCCAACTGCCGTTACCATGGACCTGTGCTCGAGCACGCCCAGGCCGATCCCGCCACCTCCCCGCAAGTCGTCGTCGGCGTCACCTCGGACCCAGACGCCCTCGCCGCGAGCGACGCCGCCCTGGCCCTCCGCACGGGGCTCCGCGACGCCTTCGGCGGCGAGCGCACGCTGACGGTGGTGGTCACGAAGGATCCCCGCGGCGCCGTGGGCCCGGGCGAGCTCCTCCCTTCGAACGCCGAAGAGACCCCGCCGCTCGTCCTCGCGCCCTCGACGGCTCCGGCGGGCGCGCTCCCCGTGCTGCTCGAGCTGGCCGCGGACCTGGGCGCGCCCGCGTGCGCGCTGCTGGAGGCGCTCCCCCGGCCGCCCGATCCTGGCTGGCTCCGCGCGCTGCTCGAGCCCGTCCTCTCGGGCGGGTTCGATCTCGTCGCGCCGGCGTACGCCCGCGGCCGCTTCGACGGCGTGCTCGTCACGGGCATCGTCTACCCGCTCACCCGCGCCCTGTTCGGGCACCGCCTGCGCCAGCCGCTCGGATCGGAGGTGGTGGTCTCGGCGCGGCTGGGCGAGCACCTCCTGCGCGACGACTCGTGGCGGCACGCGGATCCGTCCACGGGCGACCTCTGGGCGATCACGCTCGCCATCGCCCGCGAGTGCAAGATGGCGCAGGTGTTCCTCGGCCCGCGCCCCCGCCCGCCCCGCCAGCCCGCCGATCTGTCCACCGCGGTGTCGCAGGTGCTCTCGGTCGTGTTCCGCGAGATGGAGCTGCACGCGCACCGCTGGATGCGGGTGCGCGGCTCGAACCCGGTCCCGACGCTCGGCGAGGAGCACCCCTCGCTCGAGAACGCCCCGCCGCCGGCCCCCGGTCCGCTCGTCTCCGCCTTCACGCTCGGCTGGCAGGACCTCCGGCGCCTGTGGAGCGAGATCCTGCCGCCGCAGACCCTGCTCGCGCTGCAGCGCATCCCGCGGGATCCCCCGGAGGCATTCCGGATGCCCGACGCGCTCTGGGCGCGGATCGTGTACGACTTCGCGGTGGGCTGGCGCGTGAAGGCCATGGACCGCGATCAGCTCCTGCGCTCGCTCACGCCGCTCTACCTGGGCTGGGTGGCGGGGTTCGTGAACGAGGTCACGCCGCTCGGCCCGGCGGAGGCCGACGCCCGGGTCGAGCGGCTCTGCGAGGCGTTCGAGCAGGAGAAGCCGTACATCATCTCGCGGTGGCGCTGGCCGGATCGGTTCAGCCCATGAGCGGAGGCACCGATGTGGAATGAGGTCGGCAGGGTGCTGTCGGAGGCGTTCGCGCGGCTCGGCGCGGTGTTGATCTCCGATCTCCCGGCGCTCGTGGCGATGCTGCTCGTGCTCGCCGGCACGTTGATCCTCGCGGTCGCGGTGCGGGCGCTCCTCCGCCGCGGGCTCGCGCGCATGGGGTTCGACCGCCGGGCGCGCGAGTGGGGCATGACCACCGGCCGGAGCCTCGCCCGCCACCACGAGCCCTCGTGGCTCGTGGCGCGCGGCGCGTTCTGGTTCGTGGTGGTCGCCGGGCTCGCGGTGGCCCTGGAGGTCCTCGGGTCGAGCACCACCAGCGCCCTGGGGCTCACGATCCTGACGTTCCTCCCGCGGGCGGTCGTCGCCATCCTCATCTTCCTCGTGGGGGTCGGCGCGGCCCGCTTCCTCGAGCGGAGCGTCCTCATCGGGGCGGTGAACCGCCAGATCCACCAGGCGCGCCACATCGCGGTCGCGGTGAAGTGGCTCGTGTTCGTGCTCGCCGCGGCCATGGCGCTCGAGCACGTGGGCGTGGGCGGCGGGCTGGCGACGCTCGCCTTCGGGATCGTGCTCGGCGGAGTGATGCTGGCCGCGGCGCTGGCGATCGGCCTCGGCGCGCGCGACACCGTCGCCCGCGCTCTCGAGCGGCGGCTCCCGCCCGAGGAGCCCTCGAGCGACGACGAGCCGCGGGTGGAGCAGAAGATCCAGCACCTGTGACGAAGACGGTTCACAGTTCACGGTTCTCAGTTGTCAGCCGCGTGACCAGCCGTGAACCGTGAACCGACAACCGTGAACCGACGACCGACGACCGCCATGCCCGACCGACGCAGCGGAGTCCTCCTGCACCCGACGTCCCTCCCCGGCCCGCACGGCGCGGGCGATCTGGGCGTGGCTGCCCACCGGTTCGTCGCCTGGCTCGCGCAGGCTGGCCAGCGGATCTGGCAGGTCTTGCCGCTCGGCCCCACCGGCTACGGCGACTCCCCGTACCAGGCGCTCTCGGCGCGCGCAGGCAACCCGCTCCTCGTGTCCCTCGAGGTCCTGCGCAACGAGGGCTGGCTCGCGGACGCAGACCTCGCCGGCGCCCCCACCGCGCCGCCGGAGACGGCCGAGCTGCACGAGGCGCTCCTCTGGAAGCGGGCGCGGCTCGCGCGGGCGGCGGAGGCGTTCCGGGTGCGGGCCGGGGCCGAGGCCCGCGCGGAGCTCGCCGACTTCACGCGCGCGAGGCGAGCTGGCTCGACGACTGGGCGCTCTTCGCGGTGCTGAAG
>JAEYOU010000680.1 GCA_023411405.1 Pseudomonadota bacterium
CCGCGAAGCTCGCCGAGCAGACCGAGCGCGCCGACAAGGCCGAGGCCCGCGTCGGCGAGCTCCGCAAGCGCGTCGCCGAGCTGGAGCGTGACCTCAAGGCCGCCCGCGGGCGGCTCGAGACCGAGAAGCGGGTGTTCATCGTGCAGAAGGGCGAGCTGGAGCTCGCCGGCGATCGGTACGCCGAGCTCCGCCGCCGGCACGACGCCCTCCGCAAGGATCACGACGAGCTCGTCGAGGCCGTACGTCAGGCCGCGCGCGAGGAGCGCCGGCTGACGCAGCAGGAGGCCGCGCGGGCCAACACGCAGACCCCGCCTGCTCCGCCGGAGGGGGAGAGCGAGGCGGGGGGGTCGGCTGCCTGAGGAGGCCGGAAGGCTGCCTGATGGGGGATGGCTTGGGGGGAGGCCGGGTACGGGACCGGGACCGGATACGGGTTCGGGAACGGGGCACGGGTACGGGGCACGGGTACGGGCTCGCAGGCGGGTACGGTTCCCGCCCCCGGCCTCTCGCTCACCCCGACGGGTCCGCAACACCCTTCACTCTGCGTTGGCCAGGACCTTGTAGATCGGCGCGAGATCCCGGAACACCCCGAGCAGATCTCCGAGCGCGACGCTCCGCGCCTCGGCGCTCGTCCAGGCGATCCCTACGTCGAGCCCGGGCCGTCCGGGGGCGAGGTTCTCGGCGAGCTCGAGCCAGAAGGCAGGCGAGTGCGCCGGCGCGAGCTCGGGCAGCTCCTCGAAGTTCCAGTCGAGGAACTGCCGCAGCCGGCGGAACGGCTTGCCCTTCCGCGCGAGGTTCGGCGCCTCGCGCTCGAGCGCGCGCTGCATCGGCTCGCGCCGCGGCGAGTCCCCGCGCACGCCGACGCGGGCGTGGAGGTGCTCGCGGGTGAGGGCGACGCCCAGGAAGGGCAGGCCCCGGTATCCGCGCGGGCTGTCGCCGAACGCGACCAGCACCTCCTCCGGCGGCGCCTCACGGCGGCGCGGAACGCGGGCCGCGTGCAGGTGCAGCGGCCGGCCCGCGACGCGCGAGAGGCCCGGGAGACACCCCTCGCCGAGGGTCACGAGCTTCGGGAGCAGGGACTGCTCGAGCAAGGCCCCGCGCTGATCGGGGTCGTCGATCTCGAACAGCTGGAAATCCGACGGCCCGAGGCCCACGCCTGCCATGGGAGCTCCCGCAGGGCAAAGATGGAGAAATCCTAGCACACGTTGACTGGCATGAAGCGCCTGCTAGGTTCTCTCTCTCGATGCAGAAGGACCAACGGCTGCTCGATCTCGCGGCCCTCCTCCTCAAGGCCGCCGAGCCCGTCTCCTGGCGCGAGATCCAGGAGCAGTTCCCCGAGGACTACGCGGGGACGGGCGAAGCCGCGATCCGCAAGTTCGAGCGGGACAAGGCGGATCTGCTCGAGCTCGGGATCCCGGTGCGATACGCGGCGGGGGACGAGGACCTACCCGCCGGCTACCTCATCGACAAGGACGAGTTCTACCTCCCCGATCTGCGCCTCCCGCCGGAGGACCTGGCGCTCCTGTACGTGGCCGGCTCCGCCGCGCTCGCGCAGGGCACCTTTCCCTACGCGCGCGACCTCGCGCACGCGCTCAACAAGCTCTCCTTCGCGGCGAGCGCCCCCGGCGCCTCCGAGTCCGCCGCGCAGGCGGCGCGCCAGCTCTCGGCCGACGGCGAGGCGCCGCCGGCGGTGGTGCGCTGGCTCGAGGAGCTCTCGCGGGCCGTCGCCCACAAGAAGTCCGTCGACCTCGTGTACCGGAAGGCCGGGGCGCGCGAGCCCTCGGCGCGGACGGTGGACCCGTACGGCCTCTACCAGAAGGCCGGCGCGTGGTACCTCGCCGCCTGGTGCCACACGAAGGAGAAGGTCCTCACCTTCCACGTCTCGCGGATCCTCTCGCTCGCCGTGAACCCGTCCGCGCCGCGCACGCCCGACTTCGCGCCCCGGAGGGACTTCTCGCTCGCCGACCTGGCGTCGCGCGAGACGTGGGAGTTCGAGCAGCACGCCCCGCAGCGCTGCCGCGTGCGGCTCGACGCGCCGGTGTCGAACGAGGTGCTCGCGTCGTTCGGCCCGCGCGCCCGGGTCGCCGACGAGGAGGGCGGCGTCGTCGTCGAGATCACCGCCACCAACGCGGACGCCCTGATGCGCCACGTCCTCTCGCTCGGCGACGTCGCGGAGATCCTCTCCCCCCGCGCGCTGCGCGATCGATCGCGCGAGGTGCTCGCGGCGCTCCTGGAGAAGCTCGGGTGAGCCTCCCCGCCCCGCCAGACGACGGCTCGAGCCGGAAGGGTCGCCCGCGGCATGGGGGGAGCCCCGCGAAGCGCCCCGCGCGGCCCCAGCAGCGCCCCGCCTTCGCGGCGACGCCGCACCCTGCGCCTCTCCCGGCGCCGCGCGTCGATCCGCGCGACCGGCTCCGGCGGATCCTGTTCCTGGTGCCCTACGCCGTGAAGCACCCGGGCATCGCCGTCAAGGAGCTCGCGCGGCGGTGCGGCTGCACCGAGAAGGAGCTGGTCGAGGACCTCGACTTCCTCCTCAACGTCGGCTCGCCGCCCTTCGGGCCGGACGACTTCCTCGACGTGTACGTGGAGGGCGATCGCGTCCACGTGGCGCTCCACCAGAGCTTCTCGCGACCGCCCCGGTTCACGGAGAGCGAAGCCGCCGCCCTCGCCGCCGCGGCGCAGGCGCTGGGGGGCGAGGGGCGCGCGCGGGCGGTGAAGGCGCTCCGCGACTCGGTCCCGCGCGATCGGCGCCAGAGCTTCGACGAGCTCTCCGGCCGCATCTACGCCGGCGCTCCGCCCGCGCGGGACTCGGTGCTGGGCCGCCTGCAGCGCGCGATCGCGGAGCACCGCGCGGTGCGGCTCG
>JAEYOU010000732.1 GCA_023411405.1 Pseudomonadota bacterium
GTTCAAGCGCTGCTGCGGAGGCTGATGTCGCGCTCGTCACGCTCTTCGACGGGACCGACCCCCTGTCCCTCGATGACCGTGACCAACAAGCGCCCGTTCACCATCGAAGTTCTGGCTCAGGCTCACAAGGACGAGGGCATCAGCGGCTGCCGACAGGACCGGCCAGGTCTTGACCAAATGCTCGGCGCGGTGAGAAAGCGTCCCGTCCCGTTCCAACACGTGCTGGTGGACGACTCGTCTCGGCTCTCGCGCGACGACATCGACGCTAAGACCATCGTGTTCCGGACGATGCGCGTAGCAGGAGTGGTGGTCCACGACGTATCGAGCCACGTGCGCTCGGACGACGAGAACGCCGAGCTGCTGTGGGGCGTGAAGGGCCTCATCGACGCGCAGTACGTTCGGGACCTCCGCAAGAAGACCCACCGCGGGCTGGAGGGCCGTGCGCTCGCCGGAAAGCACACCGGTGGGCGGTGCTTCGGGTACGACAGCGTCCAGGAGGAGCATCCCAAGGACCCGGAGCACCCTTGCTCCGTCCTTCGCGTGAACGAGGACGAGGCGAAGCTCGTCCACCGCGTCTTTAGGATGTACGCGGAGGGGACCGCCCTCGGCGCCATCGTCCAGGCCCTCAATGTCGAAGGCATTCCGGCTCCGTACGACGGGAGGGGTTACTCGAAGCCGACCGGACGTGGATGGTCGAGGAACCAGGTGTCGTTGATGCTCCGGAACGAGCGCTACCTGGGCACGGTCACCTGGAACAAGCGCGAATTCTACCGCGACCCGCTCACGCGGAAGCGCCGTGCCCGCCTGCGCGACGAGTCCGAGTGGAAGACGTACACGAGCCCGGACCTGCGCATCGTCCCCGACGAACTCTGGGAGCGGGTGCAGGCGCGTCGCCGCGCCAGGGCCGTCGGGAAGGGCGGTCGCCCGCCGGGCACTGGCCGATACCCCTCGATGCTCTCGGGCCTGCTGCGGTGCGGCGAGTGCGGTGGGCCGATGAGCATCGTCGGGGGCACGGTGCGAGGTGGCGTCCGGCTCGTGAACATCGGCTGCTCGACGAACCACGCGAAGGGGCCGACTGCGTGCCCGAACACCAAGCGCATCTCGGAGCGAAAGGCGCGTCAGGGCGTCATCCAGTTCGCCATCGAGTACCTTCAGTCCGACGACTTCAGGCGCTGGGTGGAGTCCGGGCGACGTCGCGCTCAGGAGGCCAAGGAGCGCACGCTGCACGCGGACGACCAGAGCGACACCGTCGCAGCCGAGGTGAGGGCCCAGGAGAAGAAGGTCGAGCGGCTGGTGGACGCGCTCACCAGGGCCGACGGGTCGGAGGCTCTCGTTCGCCGCCTGAAGGCCGAGGAGGCCAAGCTCATCGAGTTGCGGGGGAAGCTCGCGGCGCTCGCCCGCCCGGCCAAGCCCAAGAAGCCGCCCGTCATCGACGTGGAGGACCTCATCCGGGACCTGCGCTCTCTGAAGACGCTGACCGAAAGGGACCCCACGGCAGCCCGGGAGGCCCTGCTCCGCGTCGTCGAGAGCGTCGTCCTGAAGCCCGCGGGAGCCGAGTACGAGGCGACCCTGGCCTTCAGAAACAGCACGGCCGCCCTCGCGGGCGGCCGTTCAGTCCGTTCTGTAGGAGATAACGGAAGTTGCGGGGGCCCGCTCAGCCCGACACCACACACCTACCTGGCCCTGGCGCTCGCCGCAGACATCACGCCGATTCGCGGGGTTAGCGATCCCGCCCGGCTGCTCCGGAGGGTCGAGGAGCCCCGACCCGTCGCGCTGTAGAACTCACCACGCCCGGACCCTTGAGGAGCAACCCCGCCGGCCCGGGCTTACGGGATCGCCGCGATCCACTCCGCGATGTGCTCGTCCCCGTAGGCGTCGGCTCCGGCGCCGATGGTGTACGGGGCGGACCCCGCCACGGGTCGCGTATCGCCAGTGAGGGGATCGCCGGCCAACGTCCAGTCTACCTCTGCGCTGTTGGCGTCGTACCCGCGGCTCTGCCACGCAGCGAACGTCGTAGACTGCGCCCCGTTGTGCCGCCAGGAGTTCACCGACGTCGTGTAGGCGTTGTGGTTGATCGTGCCCTGCGTGGCCGCGGAGGCGTTGATCGCCTCGAACGTCGTGTGCATCGCGCATCGCGTGACGTTGATCGTGCCGCCGGTGACGGTGCTGGCGATCCCGAGGCGGTACCCCGGCTCGTTTCCGACTGCCACCAGGGAGGTGCCGGTCACCGAGAGAGTGGACCCGCTCTCGGCACGGATGAGCCCGTACGGCGCTGCGGCGTCGTAGACGAACCGGCCGCCCCAGACGTTCGCCACCGTGTTGCTGGAGACGGCGATGCCCGCGATCGAGCCGTGACCGAACCCGTACCGGATGTGCAGAGGGTCTACCACGTCGAGACGCCCGATGGTGCCGACGGCGATCAGCGTCATCACCGTGTTCTCGTTCGCTCGAGGGCGGATGATCGCGACCTGAGTCGCACTCCCGCCGGCGATGAGATTGCTACAGGTGAACCCGCTGCCCGCGGTCGGGCCCACCACGTCCTCGTAGGTCTTCTTCTCGTGCTCGTGCCCGGCGATGCCGTCGGTGTGGAAGTAAAACCCGTTCACGGCCGTGACGCCCTGGAGCGGCGCCGAGCAAGCCACACGGATCCGACGGTACGCGGTGGGAGGCAAGTTGTTGCCGTACGAGATCACCGACGAGGCCACGCCGTCCTCGCACGTCCCGTTGCACCACAGGCCGTGCGAGGGATCGACGGTGCCCGCGCCCCCGGTGTCGACCGAGAAGTCCGCGAGGTAGGTCGCCGTGAGGAGCCCGCCGTCATGGTGCCCGTGGCGATCGACCGAGATGCCTCGCACGCTCGCCAGCTTCGTCGCGTCCGTCGGATACTGCCCCGCGTTGACGCCCCAGGGCCGCGCGGGCCACTCGTAGTTCTTTCCGTTCGTCGCGGGATTGCCCGAGTCGCTCGCGTGCAAGTAGATCGTATCCAAGCCGTGAGTCGGCCGGGTTGGGCCCGTCCAGCTTCCTGGGGTGGCATCGACGGTCGCGACGTCCGCGACCCACGTCAGCCGCCCGACGGGACCGTAGCCCTGCCAGTCCTCCCAGATCCGCATCCCCATGCCCGCCCAGTTGGACGGGACGACCGAGGTGTCGAGCGCGCACTGGTACACGTTCGTGCGACCGATGGTCTTCGCCCAGCAGCCCGACGGGATGACGTTCGCTGCGGAGACCCGGGGGCGGTCGTCCACCCCCCCGATCCCGTCGCGAAGGGATCGGCCGAGGTCATCCGTGGGGGCGGCGACTCGCGGGCCGTACGCCTCGAGCTGCACACCATTCGGAAGCCCGCCGAACCCGACGTGCAGCATCTCGCGCCAGTACGAACCGCGAGCGAGGCCCACGGCTTGCCCCTGCTGAACCGGCTTCGCCAGGAGAGCTGAGAGCGTGCGCAGCGCCTGCGTTGGAAGCGTCCCCGAGTTGCTGTCAGACCCATGAACCGAATCCACGTACCAGTCGTACGTCGGGATTGGGTCCTGCGGCACCTGGACGACGTGACCCGAGTTCCCGCACGCGATGACCGGCACCGCGAGAACTGCCACGATCGACGCTCTCATGGTGATAGCGACCCCCAGTCCGAGTACGAATCTCATCACATCACCCCGGAGATGGTCAACGCCAGGTCCGCAAGCGCCGCATCAGCGGTGGCCGGACCGTTGACGGTAAGTACATCGCCCGCGGCCCACGTGACCGGATCGGCGCACGTGAATGTAGCCGTCCCATCGGTGGCGATGCTGATGGTCGCGACCGTTGCACCGTTCCTCCTGACCGTGACCTGGGCAGGCGCAGCGGGATTCGTACCGGGCTTGGCCTGCGATCCGGGGCAGCCTGCCGGGACCGTGAACGCTCGGGGCACCACGATCCGCGAGAGCACCTGGCCGTTCGCCATCAGACCGCGGAACGAGAACAGCAAGTCGTAGGGCGTACCGGTATCCGATCGATCGACCCACGTTCCCGCCACGCAGGCGAAGACCTTTCCCCCCGTCGTCTGGACGACGCGCGTGCCCTTGCACGCGCCGGACGGATCCGCCCCGGTCCAGACGTTGACGGGCGCGCCCTCTGCGCCCAGGGTTGCCACGAGCAGTGCTGTCGCGAGATGGAGCATGTGAACCTCACGCTTCGGTCTGGGTGATGATCCGCCACTCGTATCCGCCGGCGCCGTTGGGCAGGCACACCTGATAGATCGTGGGCTGGCCATCCTCGGTCACCGCGATCGTCCGCAGCGCGAGCGCTGCGGAGGGAGCCGGAACAGAGCCCACCGGGTAGGTGTTCGTGCCTGCGGACTGGAGCTCCGCCACCGCCTGGACGAGCTGGTTCCACTCCTCGGCGCGGATAAGTTCGTTCGCCGGCTTGTTGATCGTCCGGGTATCGACCTTGTTGGATGCAGGGAGAGGAAGGGCCATCGTTGCTCCGAGCTACTGGAAGGTCACCACGTCACCCCAAGGCGAGCCTTGGCCGTCGCGATGAGCGCCGAGCAAGCCGCATCGCTGGGTGTGGCGGTCGAGAACCACAACTCGTGGATCACCCCGTTGAATGGGTTGGCGCCGGACTGAAGGCGACCGATATGCGACGACTGAGACGTGGCCGGGGTGATCTCCCCGGCGACTGTCGTCCGGTACGCTCCCTCGTTGAGCTTGATCGCGAGGCTTGTGCCAGTCCGTCCGGCGCACAGCACATTGGGCGCCCCGTTCACGTAGGCATTGAGCGTGACTACGTTCTCGGTGCCGCCCGCGCGAAACGCGGTGATCCGCGCGTTGGGCGTGGACTGCACCTGAGCTGCCCAGCCGGCAAACCCAGAGCCTGGCGAGATCAGGACGCCGTTGTTGTTCGCCGCGGGCGTGAACACGCTGATGGACGTGAAGTCGCCCGTGAAGTCGAGCACGTCGCTCCCTGTGCCCAGGGAGTAGTACGTGCCGATCGCCCACCCGCTTGCCCCCGGCGGCGTGCGTCCAGAGCCGGCGACCTGCGTGGGACTGCCGGCCGCGGCCCAGGTCAGGCCACCACAACTGGACTGGACCAACGCGGTCCCATTCCAGCGCACGTGGCACACCGTTTCCGGCGTAGGGTCGATGAGCCGGCACGCCCAGGTCTGCACTGCTCCCGCGCAGCAGAAGCCGGAACTCACCTTCGCGCTGCCGCACTTGCACTGCGCGGACACGGCGCCGTCCGAGCACGCTGGGACCGGCTTACGACTCCCCCGGAGCGGCTGCCCGCCAGACTCGCCCAGCGCTGGCGCGGCGAGCACGACCAGGACCATCGCGAGCAGGCGGCGCATCACAGCGTGTCCACCATCGGGGTGTAGATGCACGTCGTGGCCGCCGCGGCGAAGCAGTGCACCGCGGGGTCCGCGCCCCCGGCCGCCGTGAACGTCCAGTACTCCGGCGACTCGCCGAACACGGGGGTGGACGGCGCGGCCGCGGCGGCGGTGTCGCCGACCCGGATCCAGGCGGTGGCGAGGCACGCGACGCGGTACGTCTTCCCGGCGCCCCCGGTGAGCGTGACGGTGCTCTCCGGGTTCGTGCAGGCGTGCGTCACCGAGTCGCCCGGCGCGCCGTACGCGCGGCCCACGGCGCCCTTTGCCGCGACCTTGAGCGCGGCATCGCCGTTGAGCCCGACCAGCGCGACGGCGCCGTCCGGCTTCTTGCCGACGATCTGCGCCTGCTGCGCGGCCGCGGCGGCGGGGGCCAGCGCCCCGATGGCCTCTCCCGCCCGCGATCGTGGCGCCCCAGCCGGACCCCGTCGCGGCCCGCAGCCGGTTTCGTGTACCCTCCGCCCCACCCTGACCGAGGAGGACACCGAGCGCGCCCTCCTCGCGTTCGCCGACGACCTCGCCGCGCTCGCGGTGATGCACCTCCGTGCCGAAGCGCGTCGCCATCTACGCCCGGTTCTCGACGGATCGCCAGGACGCCCGGTCGATCGATGACCAGGTCCGGCGCTGCCGGCGGTTCGCCGACGAGCGCGGATGGTCGATCGCCGAGGTCTTCGCGGACGCCGCGCAGAGCGGGGCCAGCCTCGAGCGGGAGGGCCTGCAGCGGCTCCTCGCGGAGGCGCGCGGCCGCCGCTCCCGGTTCGACCGGGTCCTCGTCGACGACCTCTCGCGCCTCTCGCGCGACCTCGGGGACACCTGGAACCTCGTCTTCGGCGACCTCGAGGGCGTGGGCGTCGCCGTCGTGGACGTGACGAGCGGGCTCGGCTCCGACACGCCGGCGGCCCGGGTGACGTTCGGCGCGCTCGCCCTCGTCAACGACATGATGCGCCAGAGCTCCCGGACCCAGACGCACCGGGGGCTCGAGGGGCGCGCGCTCGCGGGCTTCCACACCGGGGGCCGCTGCTACGGGTACCGGACCGTGCCGGAGGAGAACCCCGCCGACCCGATGCGCCCGCGCGCGGTGCTGGTGATCGACCTCGCCGAGGCCGCGATCGTCCGCCGGGTGTTCGAGGCCTACGCCGCCGGCGCCGGCCTGCGCGAGATCGCCGCCGGGCTGAACCGCGACGGCGTCCCCGCCCCGTACGACGGCCGCGGCTACACGAAGCCCGCCGGCAAGGGCTGGGGGCACAGCACGGTCCGCGCGATGCTCCGGAACGAGCGGTACATCGGGCGCGTCACCTGGAACCGCCGGAAGTGGAACCGCGGTGGCGAGCGCAAGCGGCGCCTCCCCCGCGCGCGCCCGGCCGACGAGTGGGTCACCCAGGAGCGGCCCGAGCTCGTGATCGTCGGCCGCGACCTCTGGGACGGCGCGCAGGCCCGCCTCGGCGAGGGCGCCCTCGGGCGGCCGAAGGGCGGGGGCCGCGAGCGCGGCGCCTACCGGACTAGCGCCGTCTCGGGGCTCCTCCGGTGCGGCGTGTGCGGCGCCGGGATGACGATCTCCGGGCAGGTGAAGAAGGCCGGCGTCACGTATCGGACCCTCGCGTGCAGCGCGCACCTGTCCAAGGGCGCCGAGGTCTGCCCGAATGACCTGCGGATCTCCGAGCGGAAGGCGACCGCTGCGCTCCTCGAGACCGTCCGGCAGAGCCTGACGCCGGCGTTCCGCGAACGCTTCGCCGCCACGTTCCGCAGGCTTTGGGCGGCCGCCGAGGCGGCGGAGAGCGCACCTGCGCCGGGCGGCGGGGATGCGACGGAGCTCCGCGCGCTCGAGGCGAAGCGGGACCGGCTCGTCGCGCTGGTCGAGGACGGGCACGGCGACGTCCAGGCGCTGCTCGATCGGCTGCGGGCGCTCGAGGGCGAGCTCCGCGCGGCACGGGCCCGGGCCGTGGCTGCGCCGCCGCGGGCGGAGCCCCTCCCCCTCCCCGACCTCAAGGCCATCCTGGCCCAGCTCGACGAGCTTGAGCTCCTGCTCGGCACGGACCCCCGAGCCGGCCAGGCCGCGCTCGCCGCACGCTTCGCGGACACCACGCTCACCCCGCGCGAGACGCCCGAGGGCCGCGCCTACCACCTCGAGACGACGCTCAAAACTACACCGGCCGCCCTGGTTACCCAGGACGGCCGGAAGTTCTGCGGTGTTGGTGGTTGCGGGGGCAAGCTCTCCCCTGTCGAGCCCGCTCCCCTCGCCGTCGCAGTACTGGCGGAGATCCGCGGGGTTCGGGGCTCTCTGGCGCCGGAGCGACTCATTCACGTTCGGTCTCCGTGGCTCACCCGCGTCGCAGACCTGCCGGCGGTGCTCGGGGTAGCGAGAGCGGAACCGCGGGCCCCTGGGAACTGTGCCGCGGGCCGCCTCTGAGTGTCAGCCCCTCCACGTATGGTCGCACCTAGAGGCCGGCACGTATGGCGATTACCTTCGATCCGAATTGCGACTACTACAAGCTCCTTGGCATCCCGCCCTCCAGCACGCTGAAGCAGGTGCGGGACGCGTACATCTCCGCCGTTGCAAGGGTTCACCCCGACGTCAGCCGCCGCCCCACGGCGCACGAAGAGACGCAAGAGCTCAACGCGGCACGACGTGTCCTGTCCGACCCGAATCTGCGCGCCCAGTACGACGCAGCTCGGCAGGAGACGTACACGCGGGCTCAGCAGGCGGCGCGGCGACCTGCCGTCGTACTTGTCCGCTACCCGCCCATTCGGAGGAAGCGTCGACTCTAGGCGTGCGCAGTGAAGCCCGAGTCCCCGAAAAGCGCAGCCCGGCGGCTCCAGGCGCGGCTGTCCCGAATGCGTCCGGCACCGCTCGCCAAGGCTCTTGCTGAAAAGCTACCCGCCCCTGTCGGACGGGCATGCTACGATTTGTGTATACCCGCTTGGAGGGGGCACACCGCATGCCAGTCAAGAGGGCTGAGAAGGCAGCCGCCGCCGCTGCAGCTACACCTGCCGGGGGCGCGGGAACGAAGGAGCGTCCCGCGGATTCCCCTCAGGCCAAGGACGCCGAGCTTTTCAAGGAACTCAACGAGCTTCTTGAGAAGCGTGCGCAGGAGAACAACGTCCTGCTCACGATCCCGATCTGGGGTTGGACCGGCGATGGGAAAACATGCGCGCTGCTCACCGCGGTTCACTACAGCGACCAAGGTCGGCATCCGCTTGTCCTTGCCCCGATCACAAACCCTGATGAGCTCGCTGCCCTCGAGAGGTCCGCTGACGAGTACAAGGGCTTGAACCTCAGTTCGACCGCCAGCGGAACGTCCTCGCGCTTGAGAGCCCTCGCTGAGTCATTCATTGACGGCAACGAGTGGCCTCCCGGAACCGACGAACCATCCTCCTACATTCTCGCTGTCAGAAGCGCGAAGGGCACTCTCGGGTATGCCGTCTTCCCCGACCTCCGGGGCGGCAGTTACCTCGACGTGGATGAGATAGCGCGCGGCGTCCTGAGCCGAGCCCACGCCGCAGCTCTTCTAGTAAACCCCGACCGCTGGGTAGATCCTGGCACCGTGGGCAAGCGCTATCGCAATGAGGTCTTGGCCCAGTTGCACACCTTCGCCGCGGCTGCCGTTCCTGTTTGCGTGATGCTCACGAAAGCAGACCTGTACAAGGGGCCCCACGCGCCAGCAGATCGAGCCCAGGAGGAGCTGACCATCCTTCTCGATCAGCAGCCGAAGCTGAAGTACCTCCTTCGTAGAGTCTCGGTCATTGGTATCGGCCAGAAGCTCGTTGATGGCAAGCCTCCGGCCGTAGCCGCCCGCCACCCCGACGAGCTACTCAGCGCATGGATATGGCTGATTTCCCAGGCCCTCGCCCGTCCAACAGCGGAACTCCGCGGGCTGGTGCCGCCGGTAAACATCCGGGCCGTCGGCAGGCATGCTAGGTCCGTGGCGGTGGAGGCCATCGCGGAGTTTCGTCCAATCGGGGATTTCAGCAACTCACCCGGAACCGTTCTCTGTTCGAGCAGCGACGACGCTAGGTCGTTGTCTGTGACGTTCGTCTCTGATGAGGGTGAACTGATGGAGGCAGCCCTCAGCGCGGCACTCGGGGCGCAGGCGCCTCAGTTCCGCCAAGTCGGATCCGTGCCCGACTGGGATTGGGACGGTAGTGCCGAACTGCAGTCCCATTACCTGGGCGGCGAGTATATTCTGGGTACGCGCTCCAAATGCAACTCAGTTTGGCAGGGGTTGAAGGGAGGACCCCTCTCTAAGGCATCGCTTCCCTCGGAAATGGCCGCATGGGCGCCACTCACGGCGAGGCGCATGGTTGCTGTGGACGCATCCGGTCGGCTTCACTCTCTGCGGTTTGAGGGCGGAAAGTGGTTGCAGACCGAGTATCTTGAGGGATTCATCGCACCGACAGCATTCCTTGCGTGCGCCTTCGTAGAACGGTCGTCACACGTATTCGCGTTCAATGGCTCCGCCGTCGAAGGCATCAGTGTTGGTGCGGACGGTCGCTTCGGGGCTCGCGTCTCACCGCAGTTGAGCATGAAGTTCGACTCGCACAAGATCGCGACCAATAGACTCGGCCTCTGTCTGGGGATGAGCAAGGCCGGTAAGGTTGTTCTCAGCGCAGCCGAGGCTCCGGTCGACTTGGGCCCTGCAAACACCGATCTGCCCGCCCCGCATGCCCTCGCGCCTACGGTGCCACTGGCGGCCATCGTTGGCCCCGATCTTCGTCTGAGCGCGGCACTCGTGAACGGATCCGAAGCAATGGTTACAGAGGACGAACACTCGCCTGTCCTGGAGTCGGAGCCGACCAACATGGCGTGGACGCAGGGCGGCGAACTGCTGGTTGTCTCTCTGAGCGACGATACGTGGCGCATATTCAAACCATTTGGGCTCCTTCAGTAGCCTCCGCCATGCCTCTACCTAGGGTTGACATAACTGAGTACCTTCCCGCTGGGGAGTGGGCGGACATCCAGGTCCGAACGCCAGCGGGACTGATGGCTAATCGGGATTGGGCCATCTTCGCGCGCGCGCGATGGGTTCGGGGAGGCGGCAAAGAGGCGTACCTCAAGTTTGTGGTTCCAGCCGGGAGCAATGCCGGGCCCACAACCATTGACGTCACAGCCGCGGACCGTCTACGCCGACTGCACAGGCGGCTTATCCAACTCAAGGGAATGGGCGACAGCATCCCACTCGTTCCCCTGCTGGTTGTGCAGTTCATGGATCGAGGGCTCCTCATCGCGATGGAGCTTGTCACGACTCTGCAGGAAATGATCGAGGAGGCGCGGGCTCGCGACCTCTCAGTCCGTTTACTTCGAGAACTCGATCCTTCCCGACCAGGCGCGCCGCACTGGCTCCATTTCGACATTTGCCCGAGGAACATCGGAGTGCTCGCCTCTGGTCGATGTGTCTTGATCGACGTCGACAGCATGTATCTGGAGGAGGCCGGAGCGTTTGAAGTCTCGACATTCGTGTGGAAGCCGTTTCGTGCAACACCCGATCTCCTGGAAAGGGTTAATGAGTGTATTCGGGACGGCCGTCTCGGTCCCGACCTCGCCTCGCGTAAGGTGCAGTTCGAAGTAGCCCTTGCAGCAGCGGAGTGCGTTCTCGGACTTCTGCCGCCAAGCCGGGGCCACTTCGACCAACAGATGCTGGACACCTGGGCGGCCCAGAACGATACCAGCGACCCAGCGGTCGAGTTCTGGCTCAGGGAACTACGGTCGTACCTAGCCACTGGCAGCTTGCGTCCGCTTGCGGCACTTGCAACCGAACTCGAACGCCTGCTGGCCACCCCGAAGCGAGACGTGCCCGATGTCGCAGTTGGCCGGCGCATGGAGCCTTCTCCGCTGCTTCCGCCAGGACCTCCGCCGGCAGTCGAGCCAACTCCCTCAGCGGATGTTGAGGGGCCACCTGGATGGGCGACGGACTGGATCCTTCTCCGCCCGGCGGCCCATGCCCTGCGTGCCGGCACACTCGACCGAGAGCGCGTTCGAGAGTATCGCACAGCGCTCTTGAAGCTCTGCGAGCAGTATCCCCACCAAATTCAAGCCTGGGAGGAGCTGCTGCTCATTTCCATCACATACGAGAAGGATTCGGCCGCTGCGCTTGCGACTGTGGAGCGGGCGCTTGAGTTCATGCCAAGAGATGAGGGGCTCCGTCGACTCCGCGAAACCATTCTGAAGTGGGCGAGGGAGCGTTAAGCATGAGTCCTATGGGTGGCAGAGACGAGTCGCCCACGGCTACCGTTCAGCTGTGGGGCAAAGGGTACCGCGTAACGCAGGAAGGTGAGGAGTTTCAGCGGTACATTCCGGTCGAGACGCCGACAAATGCTCTGGAGGCGCATCTCGCGACAGTCGCATGGGGCGCGATTCTCGAGCCTCTCTATTCTGTTCCGTTCCGCGAGCTCGCTCTCCAGCGTTGTGTCCTGTTCGATCATCATTCCGCGATCGCGGTCGCATTCGCGCCGACTGCGGACAAGCATGGACGACCGAGTTTGGTCCTAACTTCGGCGGCTGCACCGCTCAACTGGAGTAGTTCCGATGTTGCTGATCGGATCGGGCGCGTCGTGTCGCTGGCTGGGCGGCTTGCAACATCGTACTCGGAGGTCATGAAGGGGAATCCGCCGAACGTTGGGCGGCAGCTGCGTTCTGGCGCCTTCCTGAGCTCCCGTGAGTTCGCGTTAGGCGATGAGGTCCCCGATACAAGCATCAACTGGGAGACCGTAATGCAGGCTGTCAGACAATGGCGCGGCATCAATGGGGTATGCACGCCTCGGCTGATCGGGCTCGGCGCCAACGTCGTCCTTGGCACAAAACACGAGGCCGACACCACAAAGGGTCTGGATGAGTCCGTGGATGGCTACTTCGATGTTCGCGATTCCGGCATTCATCCACTTAGCCACGGCATAGAGCCTTGGGAGGCAACCCGTACCGCTCCCGCGGTTACAGCCCCGCAGTCCCCTCCCGTGCAGGCTCCCGAACTTGTGCCTATTGCTGAGTCGCTGCACCGCATCGAACGCTCGCTAGACCGGATCGCGGAGATTGGTGGACGTTTCGTAGACGCAGGGCTGCGCCTGCTTGATCACCTAACGCGCGACAAGCGCAAGCGCTAAGCGCAAAGCGCCCCAGGCGCGGAGCCCAGGGCGCAGGGATCAGCGAAGCTGGCGGGGAGAAGCTACTTCGCGGCGGCCGGTTTCCGCGCGATGGCGGGGCCGCGGTGCTCGGCGGCGAACGCCTTGGTGATGACGCCGTCCATGACGAGGCGGGCCCGGTACCACGAGGGGTAGTAGCTGTGGCTCTCGGGCATGTCGAACGCGGCCCGGAGCGCGGCCCAGACTTCGGCGTTCGTCTTGCCCTCCTGAATGAGCCGGTAGGCCAGGCCGGAGCGCGTCCGCCGCTCGACCTTCCCGGCGGCCGGAGTCTTCTTCTCGGGCGCGGGGGCCGGGTTCTTGGTCGGTTCGGCGACCTTCGCGGCGGGGGTCCTGGCGGTGCGGATGCCGGGGCGGCGGGCGCGGCGGGCGGGCTTCTTGGCGGCGGTCTTCTTGGGCATGACGGTGTCCGGTAGCGTGGCGTTCACTGCGAGTCGAATCTTGGTACCTACGCGCGTAGACCGCTGCCGTATGACCATACGTGAGACAGAGGAGGGAGCTTCAGCCGGCGTGGTGAGCTGGCTGGCAGAGCGGACACCGCGCGGCCGTCGACGGCAGAACGCCGTGCTTTACGCAGCGGATGGACCCGGGCCGCATCAGGTCGGGCGTCACCGGGCGCGGCACGACCCGGCCGCAAGTGGCGCAGGTCCAGCACCGCCCGTTGCTGCGGATGAGGCCCGTGCAGCGGCAAGACGCGGGCGCTGGCGGGGTGTCCCTCGGCGACGCGGCGGGCCGGGAGACGTGGACCACAGGCGGCACGAACGCCGGACGCTTGCCAGTCGCGAGCGCGCGCCGCCGCTGGGCGAGTGCGATGGAGCGCCGCAGGCAGACCCAGCACGAGGTTCCGCCCTCGTGGTACACGGGCCGGACGCCGCAACGCTCGCAGAGGCCCTCGGCGCGGAGCCGGGCGACCCGAGCGGCCACGCGGGTGGCGCACCCGGCGCACGTGCGTAGCCCGAGGCGGGCGGGACGACCGCACCGGCAGCGCGTCAAGGCGAGCCCCGGCGCGGCGACGGGACCCAGGCCAGCCGGAGACCCTCGCGTCGCTTCTGCTCCAGGAACGCTGCACGGCGGTCTACGCACTCCTGGCACGAGAGCCGCCCCTGCGCTCGCTGGCGACCGCACTGGCAGAGCCCCGCCGCGGCCCGTGCAGCCCGAAGGCGGGCCATCCGCAGGGCGCCGGGGGAACGAACGGGCGTCATGCGACGAACCTCCACGCGCAACGGGAGCGCCAGCCGCGAGGACCGACGCTCCCTGTGTGACGGAACCGATCAGCGGGCCTCGAGTGCGACGAACGTGGATGCGGTCGATCCGCCCGTGCGTCGCGTGATGGGCGCCGCCCACCACGGGGACGCGGCGAGGCGCAGCGTGAACCGGAAGGCGCCGATGCCCTGGTCGAACCAGACGTGGAGGCTCAGGTCCTGCTTGATGCCGTTCGAGTCGCCCGTCTCGTGGACGGCGCTGAAGATGGACTTGGGGTCGGCCAGGATGAGGTCGCCGATCTCGCCGAGCGCCGCGCACGCCTCGGAGACCAGCAGCGGTCTCCCGAGCAGGTACCCGCACGGAGAGTCCGGCGGGTAGACGAGCACGGGGCTGCCACCCGGGGTCGTCATGCCCTGCAGCTGCTCCTCGGCGTCCGGGTTGGCCAGCCACACGGCGCGCGACCGGCACGGGCCGTAGAGGCGCCGCCACATCTTGCGGACGTTCGGGAAGTTGATCGTGTCGGCGGTCTGGCTGGTCTCCTTCTCCTGCACGATGAGCGCGCCGCTCTTCAGGATGCCGAGGGGGTTCCCGACGCCGTCGCCGTTGAGGAGCAGGTTGGTCGCGCTGAAGAGGAGGCGCTCGCTGACGGCGTTCGTGAGGTACGACTTGAGCGCGGGCCCGCCGTCCTCCAAGATCTCGTCGGAGACGGGCAGGAGCACGGCGAGCTTGTGCAGCTGGAGCGTGCGTCCCTTCAGCGCCATCTTGACCTGCGGGATCGCGGCGCCCTCGGCGGTGATGCTTGGCGTCGGGCCGAGCCACGAGGGGCTCGCATCCTCGGGGACGTAGACCACGTTCCGGGTAACCGCTGTACGAACCCCGTCTGGTCGCGGGGGCGCCGAGGAGGCAGGCTGGGCGCGTGGACTCGAACCACACGCAAGGACCAGGAGCGGCCCGGTCAGCCCGGCGACACCTGCTCACCCGGCATCGGGAGCGGCG
>JAEYOU010000048.1 GCA_023411405.1 Pseudomonadota bacterium
TCCCGGGACCGAGCGCCGCGCTCGCGGCGCTCGCCGCCTCCGGGTTCGCGGCCGATCGGTTCTTCTTCGCGGGCTTCCTGCCGCGCAAGGGCGGCGGTCGCGCCGAGGCGCTCGCGGCGCTCGGGCGGGCGGGCGTCACCGCGGTCCTCTACGAGGCGGGGAACCGGACCGCGGAGACGCTGCGGGATCTCGCGGCCGCGCTCGGCGCGCGGTCTGCCGTGGTCGCGCGCGAGCTCACCAAGCTCCACGAGGAGCTCCTGCGCGGCCCGCTCGCGGACCTCGCGGCGGAGCTCGAGGCGCGCGACGAGGTCCGGGGTGAGGTGACGATCGTCGTCGGGCCGCCGGGGCCAGGGGAGGTGGTCGACGCGCCTGCGCCGGAGGTGGAGCCGCTCGAGGACGAGCTGCGCCGGCGGCTCGCGGCGGGGGAGGCGCCTTCCGGGCTCGCGCGGGACGTCGCGAAGGCGAGGGGGATGAAGCGGAGCGACGTCTACGATTGGATTCGAAAGTTGCGCGAGGGCTGAACAGTTCTCCACGGGCCCGAGATCGGTTTCACTCCTCGTCCACCGCCCCCCGCAGCCCGAGCTCCTTCATCTTCACCTGCAGCGACTTGCGGCTGATCTGCAGCCGCTTCGCGGCCCGGGTGACGTTCCCGCCGGTCTCCTCGAGCGCGCGGGCGATGAGCCCCCGCTCCAGCTCGGCCTGCGCCTGGCGGACGATCTCCTTCATCGACGCGCCGCTCGGCGCGGCGATCGCGCCGAGGTGGCCGATGCCGGCGACGGGCGCGGCCGGGTGCGGGCCGCGCTCGCGGAGGGCGTCGGGGAGGGCGCTCGCCTGGATGGTGCTGCCGTCGGCGAACAGCACCGACCGCTCCATGAGGTTCTCGAGCTCGCGGATGTTGCCGGGCCAGGTGTACGCCATGAGCAGCTCGAGCGCCTCCGGCTCGATCCCCTCGACGCGCTTCCCGAGCCGGAGGTTGTACTTCTCGACGAAGTGGGACACGAGCAGCGGGATGTCCTCGCGCCGATCGCGGAGCGGCGGGAGGGCGATCGGGACCACGGCGAGCCGGTAGTAGAGATCCTCGCGGAAGCGGCCGTCCGCGATGAGCTGCTTGAGATCCCGGTTGGTGGCGGCGACGAGCCGGACGTCGACCCGGAGGGTCTTGATGCCGCCGACGCGCTCGAACTCCGACTCCTGCAGCGCCCGCAGGAGCTTCACCTGCATCTCGACCGGCACCTCGCCGATCTCGTCGAGGAAGAGGGTGCCGCCGTCGGCGAGCTCGAACCGTCCGGGCTTCGAGCCGACGGCGCCGGTGAAGGCGCCGCGCTCGTAGCCGAAGAGCTCGCTCTCCACGAGGTCCTTCGGGATCGCGGCGCAGTTCACCTTGATGAGGGGCTTGTCGCGCCGGGAGGAGCCGCGGTGGAGCGCCTTGGCGATGAGCTCCTTGCCCGTGCCGCTCTCGCCGGTGATGAGCACGGTCGACGGGGAGTCCGCCACCCGCGCCACCATCTCGTGGACCGCCTTCATCGAGGGCGACTCGCCCACGAGCGGCGGGCGATCGCTCTCGCCGGGGGCCCCGTGCACGTTGTGCCGCTCGAGGTCGTGGGCCCGCGCCGCCTTGGCGATGACCTTCTTCAGCTCCTCCTGCTCGAAGGGCTTCGTGATGTAGTCGAACGCGCCCGCCTTGAGGGCGGCGACCGCGCTGTCCACGGACCCGTGGGCGGTGATGACGATCACCGGCACGTCCGGGAACTCCGTCGAGACCCGCTTCAGGAGCTCCATGCCGCCGAGCCTCGGCATGACGAGGTCCGTGACCACCACGTCCACCGGCGTCCGCGCCAGCACGGCCAGCGCCTGCTCGCCGTCCGCCGCCATGGTCGCCTCGTAGCCCTCGCGCTTCAGCATGGCGGCGAGGACCTTCCGGATGTTCAGCTCGTCGTCGACGATCAGGACGTGTGCCACGTGGGGTCCTTAGCACGCTCGGTGCTTCGATTCATCACGCCCGGCGCCGGCGGCGCTTCCGGAGCCGCAGCTCGGCCTGGGCGCGGCGCCGCTCGCGGGCGCGCGCCCGCTCCTCCGCGTCGAGCTGCGGGACGGGCTGGGAGGGGCGCTCCTCGCGGAGCCCGGGCAGCGAGATGAGGAACTCCGCGCCCTCGCCCGGCGCGGAGCGGACCACGATCGAGCCCTGGTGCGCCTTCACGATGCGCTGGCAGATGGCGAGCCCGAGGCCGGTCCCCTTCTCCTTCGTGGTGTAGAAGGGGACGAAGATCGACTCGCGGGCGTCCTCGGGGATGCCCGGGCCGGTGTCCTGGAACCGGATCTCGACGACCTCGCTCCGGCGCCCGCCCTCGCGCCAGAACGAGACCTCGTCCCGCGCCGTGTACGTCGAGACGGTGAGCCGGCCGCCGCGGGGCATCGCCTGGAACGCGTTCAGGGCGAGGTTCAGGAAGACCTGCTTGAGCTGCTCGGCGTCGGCGGAGACGCGCGGGACCCAGTCGGCGAGCGCGAGCGTGACGGCCACGTGCCCGGGCACCTCGGGCTGGAGCAGCTTGAAGGTGCGGGTCAGGACGTCGTTCACGTCGGTCGGCGCGAGGGTCGACCGGAGCGGCCGGGAGTAGTCGAGGAACTGCGTGACGACGGTGTTGAGCCGGTTCACCTCGTCCACGATGATCTCGAGGAACTCGCGGTCGTCGTCGGGGAGCGTGCGGGGGTCGAGGTACTGGATGGCGCCCTTGATCGCCGCGAGCGGGTTGCGGATCTCGTGGGCGAGGCCGGCCGACATCTCGCCGAGGGTGGCGAGGCGGTCCTTCTCCTTCATCTGCTGGTAGAGCTTCGAGTTCTCGATCACCAGCGCGCACCGGTCGGCGACCCCGAGCAGCGCCGCGATCTCGTCCGAGGCGAACGCCTCCGGCACCCGCTCGTCCCAGCAGGCGAGGAAGCCCACGACGCGGTCGGCGGCGAGGAGCGGCATTGCGATCCCGGCGCGCATCGAGGTCATCACCTCGCGCGCGTCGCTGAGCCGCTTCAGCTCCTCGGCCACGGCGGCCGGGACGCCGCGGCCGGCCCGGGCCTCGTCGCCGCCCGGGTCGGGCGGGAGCAGCGCCCGGAGCTCGGCCACGCGGCGGTCGAGGTTCTCGAGGAGGATCGCCTTCTGGCCCGACGCGGACGCGGAGAGCAGGGCGCGGACCGCGCCGGGCTCGAGGAACGGGACCGGGGGCGGCCCGCGCCACGCGAGGAGCCGGTAGCCGGGGCGGTCCTCGGCGAGGAGCCAGAGCGACGCGTGCGTGACGCGCCGCGTGTCCACGAGCCCGTCCAGCGCGGTCTGCGCGAGGCCGCCCGGCTCGATCACGTTGCCCATCCGCTCGCGGAGGGCCTCGAGCCTCCGGACCAGCTCGTACCGCTCGTGGAAGAGGGTCGCGACCACCCACTCCTCGACGCGCTCGCGGAGCGGCTCGAAGAGCGAGAGGATCACGAACGAGGCCACGACGGTGTTGAAGTAGAAGAGCTCCGGCCGATCGCCGACCCACGAGACGAGTCCGCCGTAGATCGCGACGAGCACGAGGCCGAGCGCCGTGACCACCACGATCTTCCCGAGGAACTCGTGGAGGTCGAGGAGCCGGTGTCGCAGCAGGGTCTGCGACAGGAAGAACATGAAGATGGTGAGGGTGATCGAGCCCAGCCCCTCGAGCGGGTAGAGCACCCCGAACCGCGCGAGCATGTCGAGCACCGAGAGCCCGACGGCCACCACCGCGCCGACGAAGAGGTACTTGAGCCGCGCGCGCTCGACGCGCGTGGGCGAGCCGCGCATCTTGGTCCAGAGGACCGAGAGCACGCCCGCGAGGCCGAAGACGACGTAGCCCGCGACCGCCAGCTTCGCGAGCTTCACGTGGACGAGCGGCGTCGACGCGACGACCAGGCCGCCGAGCGAGCCCGCGAGCATGCTGTTCCGTGCGCGCCGGGCGGGGCGTCGCGCGACGCCCAGGAACTCGAGGAAGAAGGCGAGGGCCGCGGCCGGGACGAGCGCGCCCGAGGCCACCGCGAGCCGTTCCCACCAGGTGATCGCGAACGTCTCCGACCAGCGGAGGAAGAACAGCGCCAGGGAGAAGAGGAACAGGTCCGCCGAGAAGAGGGCGAAGAGCGTGAACACCCGCGGCCGGTTCTCGCGGAGGAGCGAGGCCACCGCGAGGGCGAGGGTCACGATCGCGGCGAGGAGCGCCGCCTGGGTCCGGATGTCCACCAGCGTCGATCCTAAACCGGATCCGCCCGCCGAGCACTGAACCAGGCGACTTCTCGCCCCCCCGCCCCGGCGCGCCCGACCCGCGCCCGACCCCGGGGGCCACACGCCTCGGCGCGCGGGTTACATCCCGATCCCTGGGGTGTACCCCTTGACCGCCCCGGCCCCCAGGCCCCACCCTGCGACCCGTGCACGCAGCGCTCGCCCTGCTCGTCGTCCTCCTCGCGCCCGCAACCTCCATCGACACCCCGTCCAGGCCCGACGGCGGCGTCCCGGAGGTGCACGCCCCGCCCGTCGCCGCACCCCACGAGCCCGAGCGCCCCCGCGTCGGGGAGGCGCAGCTCGCGCCCGCGTTCGCCCCGGGCAGCCCCGCCGCCGCGGGAAAGGCGGCGTACGACGCGGGCCGGTAC
>JAEYOU010000067.1 GCA_023411405.1 Pseudomonadota bacterium
GGTCGCGGGCGCGCCCGCCGTCCCGCTGCCCGCGCCCGGCGCGACCACCGCGCACCCCGCCGCGACGCAGCTCGATCAGTTCGCGCCCTCGCCGTGGGACGAGGGCCCGGCCGCGGCGGCCACCTTCGTGCTGGACCCGGACGGCGGCCTCGACCTCCAGGCGGTGGCCGACAAGTCCGACCTCCGTCCGCTCGTCCCCGACGTCCCGGTCCCCGCGGCCCAGCCGGCGCCGAAGGAGGTCGACGTCTGGATGCAGGCGGCGAAGGAGCTGTTCGCGCTGGGCGACTTCACGGGCTCGCTCGAGCTCATCGAGAAGATCCTCCAGGTCGACCCGGACCACGGCAGCGCCCGCGACTACCTGCGCCAGAACGAGGCCACCCTCATCGCGATGTACGAGTCGAAGCTCGGGCCGCTCGCCGGGATCCCCCGCCTGGCGATCAAGCCCGAGGAGGTCATGTGGCTGAACCTCGATCACCGCGCGGGGTTCCTGCTCGCGCAGATCGACGGCATGGTCGACTACGAGGCCCTCTTCGCGCTCTCCGGCCTGCCGAGGCTCGACACCGCGCGCATCCTCGCGAACCTCATCGCGGACGGAGTGGTCACGAGCTAGCGGCCCGCCTCCTCCGGGGTGGTCACGAGCGAGCGGCCCGCCTCCTCCGCTCACCCCGAGCCTGTCGAAGGGTGAGCGGTGCCGCGGACGAACAGCTCAGGCCGAGCGGTGCCGTGGCGCGGGGAGGACATCCGCGAACACGAACCCCTCGCGCTCGACGACCCCGCCCGTCGCGATCGGGATCGGCGCCGAGAACATCGGGCCCGCGAAGGCGAACGTGTGGAACTCCCCGTTCTCCCCGCACGGATCCACGCCCGGCGGGAGGTCCGCGAGCAGCGCGGCGTCGAGCGTGCGGCCCGCGAAGGTCCGGTCCAGGCGGCCCGGATCGACGCAGGTGAGCACGGCGCGCAGGCCGCCGTCGAGCATCTCGCGGACGAGCGCGCCGGTCGGGCGGCCCCACAGCGGAAAGAGCGGCGCGACGCCGGTGCCGGCGAGCTTCGCCTCCCGGTAGGCCCGGACGTCCTCGAGGAAGAGGTCGCCGAACGCGACGTGCGTCACGCCCTCCGCGCGCGCGGTGGCGAGCGCGGCCGCCATCTCCTGCTCGTACCGCTCGTTGGGGCAGGGGAAGGGGATGCGGATCTTCCGGCAGGGGAGGCCCAGCGCCGCGGCCTGGCGGTCGAGCAGCTCCTCGCGCGTCGCGTGCATGGAGACGCGGCCGAAGGCCTCCGTGACGGTCGTGAGGAGGCCGGCGACCTCGATCTCGCCCGTCCGCCGGAGCGCGTGGAGCGCCCAGGCGCAGTCCTTTCCGCTGCTCCAGGCGACGAGGGCACGGGGGCGGGGCATGGTCGGACGGCTCCTCTCGATCGTTTACAGTTGCTTCATGATCACCGAGCTGAGATTTCGTTCGTCTGCGGCCGGCGAGGCGCTAGCTTGGCGCGTGCGACTCAGTTGCGCACGATCGGCATACGAGGGGGGGGCAAGCAGGGGGCCAGCGCCGTCCCCGCCGGCCAGGTGCGGCGGCGGGGACGCCGCCGGTGGCGCGTTCCCCCGTTCGAACCGTGTCGCCCTCCGTGAAGCGGCGCGTCATGCGGCGGGGCGCGGATCGAGCGGGTCGTCGATCTCGCCGGCCTGCGCCGCCTCCTCCAGCTCGCGCCGGCGCGCGTAGCTCGCGGCCACGTACTCGATCAGCCGGTCGAGGTAGCTGCCGATCGGCGGGCACTGGATGCCCGTCCCGTCGAGCAGCTCGAGCAGGTTCCGGCAGTTGTAGATCGCGAGGTGGTTCACGTACTCGATCGCCGGCCGGTGCACGCCCGAGAACCGCTCGAAGAGCGGGAGCTGCAGGAGCGCCTGGAACGCGCGCGCGGGGACGGACACCTGAGGCAGCTTCTTCCCCGCCCGCGCGGCGATCATCTCGTACACGCGCCGGGCGGAGAGCGGGGCGGGGTCGACGAGGTGCACGGTCTTGCCCACGCCGCGCGGGTGCTCGGCGATGGCGCGCGCCGCGTCGATCACGAAGTCCACCGGGACCACGTTGAGCGGCGCGACGGCGTCGCCGGGGAGCGGGAGGGGGACGGCGAGGGGCGAGGCGACCAGGAGGATGGCGAGCGCGTACGGCCCCTCGAAGCGGTCGATCTCGCCGGTGCGCGAGTCGCCGACGACGATGCTCGGCCGGTAGATGGTCGCGGGCAGCGTCGACTGCGCGCGCCGGACGAGCAGCTCGGCCTGGTACTTCGTCTCCTCGTACCCGTTGTGGAAGCGCTGGTTCATCGCCAGCTCGTCCTCGAGGATCACGCCGACGCGGTCGCCGGAGACGTACGCGGTCGAGAAGTGGTTCAGGCGCCGGAGCCCGGGGGCGGCCTGGCAGAGCTCGAGCACCGCCCGCGTCCCCTCGACGTGGATGCGCCGCAGGTCGGCCTTGGGCACGCGGAGATCGGTCCGGCCGGCGAGGTGCCAGACGTCGGTGAGGATCGCGGCGAGCCCCTTCCACTCCGCGCCGGAGAGGCCGAGGTGCATGCGCTGCACGTCGCCCTCGAGGACCTCGGCGCCCTGCGCGCCCATCGCCGCGAGCTCGGCCTGCGCCCGCGCGACGTCCTTCGCCTGGACGAGCACCAGCAGCCGGTCGCCGGGCGCAGCGCCCCCGGCGAGCGCGCGGACGAGGCGGCGGCCGATGAAGCCGGGGAACCCGGTGACGAAGTGGACGCGCGGCGAAGCCCCCATCGCGCGGTCAATAGCGCACGGGCGGCGCGTTGGGAAGCTTCCGCCCGAGGCCCTGGCGGAGATCCGCCAGCAGCCGGTCGGCCTTCGGGGCGAGCGCCCCGGGCGCGCCGGCGTTCTCGATCACGAAGTCGGCGCGCGCGGCCTTCTCGTCGATCGGGAGCTGCGCCGCCACGCGCGCCTCGGCCTCGAACGGGGTGAGGCCGTCGCGCTCCACCAGCCGGGCGAGCTGCACCGCGCGGGGCGTCCAGACCACCACGACCGCGTCCACGGCCCGGTCGAGCCCGACCTCGTACAGGAGCGGGACGTCGTAGAACCCGAGCGCGTGCCCCTCGTCCTCGAGCCGGCGCACCTCCGCCTCCATCAGCGCACGCACGGCCGGGTGGGTGATGGCCTCGAGCG
>JAEYOU010000073.1 GCA_023411405.1 Pseudomonadota bacterium
GCGCTGCGGGTCACGGTGAGGATTGTAGCTCCGAAGAGCGACCGCGGGTGGTGGTTCGAACCCTGCTCCGCACCTGCTTCGCCTCGACGAGCGGGCTGGTCGGAGCCAGCCCGCTCGTCCCCGCGTCGCCCCTCGAGGGAGGAGGGGCGAGGCGGCCCTCCCGCTGCGTCACCCCGCGAGGGAGGGCGAGGCGACGCAGCCTGCTACCACCAGCCGTGGGCCTGGAGCCCGAAGCTCCCGCCCGACTTCTGTTCCCCGTAGATGTCGTTCGTGCGGCCGTCCGCGAGCGCGCCCTCGTCGCTCCACGTCGCGTGCGTGTAGTAGAGGCGGAGCGTGGGGGTGCCCTCGGCGTTCTTCCCCGTGCTCATCGAGATCGCGCCGGTGAGCTTCGTGAGCGACCGCGCCTCCTCGTCGCCGTCCTGGACCCGGTCGTACCCGGCCTCGACGAGGAACCGGAACGGGCCGCCCAGCCCCGTGTCGGTGCGGGCGCCGACGCCGAGCCAGGTCTGGTCGTCCCCCGTGGCCGGCTTCCGGCGCCGGTACTCGGCGATGAAGTCCACCGCCGTCCGGGCCGCGGCCAGGTTGACGCCGTGCTGCACCACCGCGCGCCACTGGTTGCTGTCCTCGCCCAGCGTCTCGTACTTGAAGCCGAGGAGGTTGCTGCCCCAGGTGCCCAGGTTCACCGTGTGGTACACGGCGGCGCGGTAGGTCGCGTCGACGTCCGCCGGCGCGGTCCCGCCCGGCCGCGTGCTCTTCGACTGGAGGTTGCGCACGCCGAACCAGAGCTGGAGCGCGCCGTCCTTCATCGTCTCGATGCCCGTGAGCCGGGTCGTGATCCTGTACGTCTTGTTGTTCACGTCGCCGACCGGGTTCTGCTCGGTGTCCGTCCGGGGGGCGTCGTTGGGGTTCATGAGGAACGCGACCGACCACTTCGCGAACCCGAGGTCGACGTCCTCGACGCCCGCGCCGTCCCCGTCCTCGTTCTCCAGGAACTGGTCGTTGATGCCGAGCTGGAGCCGGTCGTAGAACCGGCGGCCGATCCAGATCGTGCCGTTCCGGAGCACCGAGACGTTCCGCCCGGCGAAGTAGACCTGGCCGAAGCGGACGGGCAGGTCGTCGAACCACTGCGCGCTCCCGATGCTCTCCCCGGCGTCGTCCGAGACATTGGTGCTCTGGTTGCCGTACGCCTTGTAGATCGACGGCATCACGGTGAAGCCCCAGACCGAGCCGTCGTCCAGCTTGCCGATGTCGTAGCTGAAGGCGGCCTCGACCACGTAGTCGCACTCGTTGCCGAGGCGCCACTTGGTGTCCGCCCCGTCGAGCTGGAAGCAGACCTGGCCGCCGCCCCGCGCGTTGAGGCCCACGCCGGCGCGCGTGTAGCCGTGGAACTGGAGATCGGCGGCCGAGGCCGCCGCGGCCGACAGGGCCACGAGCGCCGTCACGAGAAGCTTCACGGTGTGTTTCATGGTGTTCCCTCCTTGCGAGAGGACGGTAGGCGCGCCTTCGCGAGGAGGAGTCGGCAAACGACGGGCGGTCGGTGCCCGCCGGCGAGCGGTCGAGGGACGCCGGTGAGCGGCGGCCGATCCGGGGAGGCGCGGGGCGGGGTCGCCGCGCCGGGCGTTCAGGAGCGGCGAGGTACTACGTACACACCCGGTAGTACCCGCCGTACCCGCCGCAGTACCACCGGCACTTCTTGCACTGAGCGTTGATGCAGGCGCGGCGCGAGGCCTGGTCGCAGTACGAGGACGACGCCGCGTCCTCGCCCGGGCACGCACGCCCACAGGCGCCACAGTGGAGGACGTCCGACTGGAGCGAGACGCACCGGTCGCCGCAGGCGGTGTACCCGGGCTCGCAGGCGATGCCGCACCGCCCGGCGCTGCACGTCGCCTTCCCGTGCTGCGGCGCCGGACAGGCGCGGCCGACGGCGCCGCAGTGGGCGACGTCCGAGGTCGTGTCCGGGGCCGCACCCGCCGGCTCCGGGGCGGCGGCGACCGCGGCGGCGCCGAGCAGCAGCGACGCCAGGAGGAGCCTGCGGCGCGCGAGGAGCATTCGGGCTGAGCAAAGCCAACGGGCGGGGGGAAGGCAAGCAAATACTGCGCGGTTGCGCGGGGATCGCGGGCGCAGGCAGGTGCCCGCTCAGCCGCGCCGGGACACTCCCAGTCGCAGTCAAGGGAGCGCCGTCACCCCACCATGGTATCTGGGGCCATGACCCGCGGCACCGCCAAGTCTCGCACCGTGTATGCCTGCACCGAGTGCGGCCACCAGAGCCCCAAGTGGCTGGGGCAGTGCCCCGCCTGCCGCCAGTGGAACACCCTCCAGGAGGAGGTCGTCCAGGCCGCGCCGCGCGAGGGGGCTCCGGCGCGGGGCTGGGGCGGCGAGCGCGGCCGGCCCGTGCCCCTCCGCGAGGTGGACGCGAGCGAGGCGCTGCGGCACAGGACCGGCATCGGCGAGCTCGACCGCGTGCTGGGCGGCGGCGTCGTGCCGGGCGCGCTCATCCTCCTCGGCGGCGATCCCGGCATCGGCAAGTCCACGCTCCTCCTCGCCGCGCTCGACCGGCTCGCCCAGGGCCGGCCGGACCGGCCCGTCCTGTACGTCTCGGGCGAGGAGTCCGCGCGCCAGGTGAAGCTCCGCGCCGACCGGCTCCGCGTCTCCGCCGACAACCTCCGGGTGCTCGCGGAGACGGACGCCCAGGCGGTGCTGCGCGCCGCCGAGCCGCTCGCGCCGGCGGCGCTGGCCATCGACTCGATCCAGACGCAGTACCTCTCCGAGCTCCCGAGCGCCCCCGGCACCGTCACGCAGATCCGCGAGGTGACCGCGCGGTTCATGGCGTACGCGAAGACCACCGAGACGCCCGTGTTCCTCGTCGGCCACGTGACGAAGGACGGCGCCATCGCCGGCCCGCGTGTCCTCGAGCACATGGTGGACACCGTCCTCTACTTCGAGGGCGGCGGCGCCCACCCCTACCGCGTGCTCCGCGCGCACAAGAACCGGTTCGGCTCGGCGAGCGAGATCGGCGTCTTCGAGATGCAGGCCGGCGGCCTCGCCGAGGTGCCGAACCCCTCGCAGCTCTTCCTCGCCGAGCGGCCCGAGCACGCGCCGGGGAGCGCCGTCACCGCGGTGCTCTCGGGGACCCGGACCGTGCTCGTGGAGGTCCAGGCCCTGGTCGCGCAGATCGGCCACGGCGGCTCCGCCCGGCGGACCGCGCTCGGGATCGACGGGAACCGCGTCGCGCTCCTCGCCGCCGTGCTCGACAAGAAGGTCGGGCTGGAGATCGCCGGCTGCGATCTGTTCCTGAACGTCGCCGGCGGGCTGTCGGTGGACGACCCCGCCGCCGATCTCGCCGCGGTGGTCGCGCTCGCCTCGAGCTTCCGCAACCGGCCTCTGCCCGCCCGGACGCTGTTCGTCGGCGAGGTCGGCCTCGCCGGCGAGGTCCGCGCAGTCTCGCAGCCCGAGGTCCGCCTCGCCGAGGCCGCGCGCCTCGGCTTCACCCGCGCGTTCCTGCCGGCGGCGAGCGCCCGCCGGTGCGAGGCGCCGTCCGGGATGACGCTCGAGGGCGTGGGGACGGTGGAGGAGGCGCTGGATCGGGTGGAGTGAGCGCCCCGGGCCGGCGGCGGACGTGCCCTGAGACGGAGCGCTGGCGCAGGCGCGGGAATGGTCCGAGGATGCCGGCATGGCCCGGACCTCCACGCCTCCGCTCCTCCGCTGGTCGCTCGCCGCGCTCGCCCTCACCCTCGCCTCCGCGACGCTCCCGGCGCGGACCGCCGC
>JAEYOU010000115.1 GCA_023411405.1 Pseudomonadota bacterium
TCGAGGACCTGCGCGCGCTGCGCACGAGCGTCCAGTTCGCGCTCGCGCGCGCCGAGAACCGCGTCGTGGCGATCGGGGGCCTCGCCGCCGGCGGGGGCAAGTCCTTCGTCAGCGTCAACCTCGCGCACCTGTTCGCCGGCGCGGAGGGGCGCGTCCTGCTCGTGGACGGCGATCTGCGCGGGGGGATCCTCCACCGGTACTTCGGCCTCGAGCCGCAGCCCGGCCTCGCCGACGTCCTGGCCGGCGGCGCCGCGCTGGACGCGGCGGTGCGCCGGACCGACGTGCCGAACCTCGACCTCCTCGCGGCCGGCCGGGCGCTCCAGAACCCCTCGGAGCTCCTCTCCGGCGCCCGGTTCGAGGAGCTGCTCTCCGAGCTCGGCCGCCGCTACGCGGCCGTGGTCGTCGACACGCCCCCGATCCTCTCGGTGACGGACGCCGCGCTCGTCGGGCGCCACGCGGGGGTGACCCTGCTCGTCGTCGGCGCGGGGCGGCACCCCGTCGGCGAGATCCAGTTCGCGCTGCGGCGGCTCGCCCAGAACGGCGTCGCCGTGCGCGGGACGATCCTGAACGAGCTCGTGCCGTCGCGGCGCCGCTACGGACCCTCGGGGGGACACCGCGCGTCCGGCGCCGGTCTCCATTGACGGCCGGGGAGTCGCGGTTGGACGAGCGGAACGAGCCAGCGCCGGAGGACGTCCACCGGGCTGGGGTCACGGCGCCGGAGGACGTCCACCGGGCTGGGGTCACGGCGCCGGAACGACCCTCCGCGCCTGGGGCCGGGAGCGACTTCATCGCCGTCGCGGCCAGGGAGCGGCGCCGGATCGAGCGGCTGCTGAGCAGCCCGGCCGGCCCGTGGGGCGGACGCGCGCGGGCCGCCGCCAAGGCGGCCGGGTTCGACGCGGCCGAGCTCGCCCACGAACGAGCGGGCACACCCGTGAGGTGGGCGGGCCTGTTCGACGGGGAGGCGGCGCCGGTCCCGCCGGTGCTGGACGACCCGCGCACGCGCGATCGGATCCAGGGCATGTCCTCCAGGTCCTGGCCGCCAAGGAGTCGGAGGACATGCCGCTGCGGGCGCGGCGCCGCCTGAAGCTCGGGGCCCTCCGCATCCTGCTCGCCTTCCTCCTCGCCGCCGTCGCCGCGTTGCGGCCGTGGCGCATGTAGACGAAGACGCCCGGGTTTGTCACCCGGGCGAGGTTCTTCCCGCGCCGGACGGCGTCGCGGAGGAGGGCGGCGTCCTCGGCCACCTCGCCCCGGGCGGCCTCGCAGGCGAGGTTGCGCTTGGCGCCGGCCGACGCGCGCCTCCCGAGCCGCAGGTACCGGACGCCGGGCTGGGCCGCGAGATCGCCCACGGGGGGCGCCGGAAGGGCCTTCCCCCCGGCCCGATCGCCGCCGGCATCTGCCGCCGCGAGTCGCTGACGATCACGCGGAAGAGGAAGAGGGAGCGCCCCTCGTCTCCCTCCAATCTGTCGCGCTCTCCTCCCCGGGCTGGCACCGATGGTCTGCCCATACCTGGACTGAGGGTGCACATCGAGCGAATCATGCGGGTGCCGAGATCGGGCCACTCGGCCCGTAACGCGCGGAGGGCACCTCGCGCGTTGGAGGCACTCGCGCGGGTGACGCTCCCAGGTGGGGATCACGGAGGGAGGACGAGCAGGCCCGGTGTGTGGCGATCGATCCTGGTGCCATCGCCGAGCTGGCCGTAGCCGTTCTCACCCCACGTCCAGAGGGTGCCGTCCGTCTTGACGGCGAGCGAATGGTAGCCCGCGGCGACGGACGCGTACCCGGAGCCGACCCACGTCGGCTCGAGTCGATCGAGGGTCGTGCAATCACCGAGCTGACCGCGGTCGTTGAGGCCCCAGGCCCAGAGGGTCCCGTCGGTCTTGACGGCGAGCGTGTGGTAGCCGCCTGCGGCGGCGAGGGCGATCCCGGAGTCGATCTGCACGGGCGCGTATCGGTCCGTGGTCGTGCCGTCGCCGAGCTGGCCTTGGGCGTTGTAGCCCCAGGCCCAGAGCGTGCCGTCGGTCTTGACGGCGACCGTGTGATTGATGCCCGCCGCGACGGAGGCGAACCCGGAGCCGACCTGCACGGGCGCGAGGCGATCGGTGGTCGTGCCGTCTCCGAGCTGGCCATACTCGTTGTCGCCCCAGGCCCAGAGCGTGCCGTCGGTCTTGACGGCGACCGTATAGGTTGCGCCTGCGGCCACGGAGGCGAACCCCGAGCCGATCTGCACGGGCACGAGCCGCGCGGTCGTCGTCCCGTCACCCAGCTGACCGGTGTAGTTGAGGCCCCATGCCCACAGGGTGCCGTCGGTCTCGACGGCGACGCTGTGCCACGTGCCCGCGGTCGCGGTCGCGAACTCCGCGCCGACCTGCACGCCTGGGTAGGATCGACTCTCGGTCGTTCCGTCACCGAGCGTGCCGTACTCGTTGTCGCCCCAGGCCCAGAGCGTGCCGTCGGTCCGGAGGCCGAGCGTATGGTCGGTGCGTGTGGCGACCGACGCGAACCCCTCGCCAACGCGCATGGGCTCGTACAGCGGGACGTACGGGCCACTGAGCTGGAGATAGCTGCCCCAGACCCAGAGCGTGCCGTCCTCGTCGATGACCAGCGAGGACAGCGCGCCGGCATTGAGGAACGCGGTCCGCTGCCCGAGCCGCGAGAGCTCCACGACCGCGGTCGTCGCCGCGCCGCGGGTGTCACTCACCGTGAGGGTGAGCGTGCACGCCTTCCTCGGGTCGGCGACGTGGAAGTGCAACACCGGGGAGGAGTACGACGACCCCTCGAACCCGCCGCAGTGCTCGCTCGGCCAGTCGTAGGTCACCGCCTCGCCGTCGGGATCCGTGCCAGTCGCGATGAGGACGGCGCTGTTCCCCACCGGCAGGCCCGAGGGGTCACCCGGCGAGGTCACCAGGTGTTGCTCCACCGCGATGGTAACGATCGGATGCGCGTTCACCGTCACCGTGAGGTCGACGCCTCCCGTCTCCTGGATCAGCATCACGAGGTACGCCGTCACGGACGTCGCGTTCGTCGCGTCGGAGACCCTCACGGAGAGCGAGCAGGGCCCGCCGATCTCCCCCGCCGTCCAGTCACTCCCCGGCTGCGTCGCCCCGGCCAGGCTGCCGCAGGTGCTCTGCCAGAGGTAGGCGAGCGCGTGGCCCTCGGGGCTGAACGCCGTCACGTGGACGTGCACCAGCGTCCCCGGAGCGACGTTCGTCGCCGAGGCGCTCAGCCCGGCGATGATGGGCATCTTGCTCGTCGGGCCGGGCGTCGGGTTCACCTCGAGGAGGGTGATCGCGACGGTGGCGGTCTGGCCCGCCGCGATGGTGATGTGCGTCTGCGCTCCACGGTACAGGGGGGGCCCTGCCGCACCCGCGCCGAATGCCTCCACCGAGCAGGTGTAGCCCGCGCCGACGGGGAGGAGCGACACCGTCCCCGCCCAGCCCGTGGCCATCGGCGAGAGGTCCTGGACCAAAGGCGACGTCAAGGAGCCGCCCGTGACGGTCACCGTCACCCGCGCGATCGGGTCGGGGGTGGCGCCCAGCACCGCGGCGATCCTGGCCGAGCCGGTCGTCGCCGGCTGCCGAGGATCCCCGTCGCACCCCACCACGAGCAGCGCGGCCCAGAGCGCGACCGCGATGACACCCAACCTCGTCCGATGTTCCATGGTTCCTCCCTCTTCGCCGGAGCGACCGGCGGCACGGTCGGCAACGTGTCGCTCGGGCGAGAGCGGTTCCATGGTCATCGAGTCGATCGTTTGCGGCGCATGGGGGAACGGCCGTGGGGCGGCGCCGCCGCCGGCGGCTGGGCGCCGGCCCTCTCGAGGAGGCGCGACCGCGAGAGTAGACGCTGGGAGTGAAGGCCCTATCTTCCGGGCCGTGGAGGGGGAAGGCGCCATGCACCTCGACGTGAACGCGCCGGCGCTCGAGCCTCCGTCCGGGCTCACGGCGCAGCGCGGGCAGCTCGGTGAGGACGAGTTCGTCCTGCTGGAGTGGCCCGACCCGCTCGACGAGGCGCCTCCCGGGCTCACCCGGGCCGAGCGCGAGGTGTTGGTGCTCCTGGTGGGCGGCGCCTCGAACCCCGAGATCGCCGCTGCGCGCGGGACCTCGCCGCGGACCGTCGCGAACCAGGTCTCGTTCGTCTTCCGCAAGCTCGGGGTGCGTTCACGTGCCGAGCTGGCCGCGCGCGGTGCCTTCGCGAGGAGGCCGTGAGGCATCGCACGGTCGACGTCATCGGCTGCGTCGAGGCGGCGTACGCCGCGGCGGCGACGGACCGCGAATGGTTGGAGCGGATCGCGGGCGCGCTCATGCCGGTCGCCGGCGCCGCGTCCATGGTCGCGTTCACCGCGGAGCTGGCGGGGCTGCGGATCGAGGCGGCCGCGGAGCGAGGACCCCAGCCGGCGGCCCTCGCGGACCTCGTCCAGATCTGGCGCGAGGCGCCGCGGGAGGCGTTCGAGGTCGCGTTCTCGCCGCGCAGGCCCGTCGGGATCGCGACGCGCCGCATGCGCGAGTCCGGCGAGGCCGCGCGCACCTTCTCCGCCGTCTTCGCGCGCCTCGGCATCGAGGAGGGGCTCGGGCTGGTGGTGGCCGAGCCGGACGGGCACGCGCTCGTGGCGGGCGTGCCGTACCGGCACCGGCGGGCGTTCTCGCCCCGGCTGGTCCAGCAGCTGACGAGGGTGTGCGCTCACCTCCACTCCGGCCTCCGGCTCCGGCGGAGACTGGCCGCCGGCGCGCGCGCTGCTCGAGGGGGCCCGGCGACGACCGAGCAGGACGGCGCGGTCGACGCGATCCTCTCGCCGGCGGGCGTCGTGGCGCACGCGGAGGGTCCGGCGCTCGCCGGGACCGCGCGCACCCAGCTCACGGAGGCGGTGCGGCGGGTCGAGCGCGCCCGCGGCTTCCTGCGCCGGGCGAGCCCCGACGAGGCGCTGGAGCTGTGGAGAGGCCTCGTGAACGGCGCCTGGTCCATCGTGGACCACGAGGACTCCGATGGGCGCAGGTTCCTGCTCGCGAGACGGAACGCGCCGGGGGTGCCGGATCCGAAGGCGCTCACCGCGACCGAGCGTGACGTGGTCGCCTACGCGGCGCTCGGCCGCTCGAACAAGTTCATCGGCTACATGCTCGGCCTGTCGCCGAGCACGATCGCCGCGCACCTCCGGAGCGCGGAGCGCAAGCTCGGCCTCTCGTCGCGCTGGGAGCTCATCCGCATGTTCGCCCGGTTCGGCAGATCCGACGCGGAGACAGCGAAGCGGCGGCAGCCGAGCGGCTCGTCGCGAAGCTGTCGCGGTTTCGCCCGGCCGTAGGGGCTTCCGTTGGGCGGGGCAGGTCTACTGAGCCACCTGAGCTCACCTTTGATGATCTGCATCGCGGCCCCCTCGCGAACCTCGGAGATGCACGAGAATGGCACCTGGTCCGGTTCGGTTTGACTGCCGTCCGCGTCCGGCCAGGCCGGCCAGAGCCTCGCCGCGCTTGACCGTGTCATATCCAGATGGTTATATGGGCCGTGTTCGAGGTTCGCCTCTACGCGAGCGCCGCCGGTCGGAGCCAGGCTACCGAGTTCCTCGACTCGCTGCCCGCCCGGGATCGCGCTCAGATCGTGGCGGACATCGCGGCGCTGCGCGACCACGGCCTGCAGGCGCCGATCTCGATGAAGGCGATCAAGGGACGGCCGAATCGAGGCATGTTCGAGATCCGAACGGGTGGCTTCCGGACGCTCCTCTGCCAGCGGGCAGGGGTGATCTGGATCCTCCACGTCTGCAAGAAGCAGGACCAGGTCGCCGGCATCGAGGCGGCCCGGGGACGCATGGAGAGGCTGTGAGGTGAAGACCATGGCGCGGCGCGCGAAGAAGACGAAGGGGCCTGCCGGGGTGGGGCTCGACGCATACCTGGGCAAGCATCTCGAGGACCCCGAGTTCCGGCACAACTTCGAGCAGCGCCGCCTCGTCCACGAGGTCGCGATCGTGGTCAAGAGCATGCGCGAGCAGGCGGGGCTCACCCAGGCCAAGCTCGCGAAGATGGTCGGCGTGAGCCAGCCGATGATCGCGCGCATGGAGCGGGGCCTGGACCAGCGGACTCCCCGGTGGGAGACCCTGCGGAAGATCGGGCTCGCGCTGGGCAAGCAGCTCAAGCTCTCCTTCGTCGAGGCCGATGGCGACGAGCCGCTCGTCGAGGTGAATGGGTTGCCGCCGAGGGGAGCGAGCGCGAGCGGCCGCGTCTAGCAGCCGTGGCGAATGGGCTGACGCTCTTCGGAAGGTCGGGGCGCCCTTGAAGGCGGTGCCGAAAGGGCCGCGGACCTGCCGGGTTTGAGAGGGTCAACCCCGCCGTGGCGTTGGGGACCACCGCTGCCACCGGAAGGGCTGCGGCCATTCCGAGCGGCGGCTTCCCGTGCGGGTAACGCGCGATCGTGAACTGTGATGCGGGCGTCGGCGGGGGTAGTCTGCTGCGCTTCGAGGTAATCCAGGAGCGGACCGAACTCCGCGCGGATGTACTCCCGCCGCTGCTGGTAGGACGGGAACATCGGCTTGATGGTGCCCCAGAAGTCTCCGAGCGTGTAGCTCGTGGCGACGAACCTGGGCAGGCGGCCCTTGATGGCGGGAACGGCGAGTAGCTCGCGCCGGAGCTTCACGTACTCGGCATCGTTCGACCCCTCGCCGGTGGATCGTGACACCATGAGCCCACGAAGTGCCTCCACCTTGATGAGGAGGTCGCCATTGAGGTGGGCCACGGCGCCTACACCGTCGCGAAGATGGCGGCGAAGTTCAGCGCCTCGCCCAAGAGAAACCCGTCGAGGCCCGCCACAGCCGCGCTCGGGGAATGGAGCGCCGCGCGACGCACGTCGAGGACGGAGAACGTGACCGGGCTCGGGTACGCCAGGGACTTCTCCATCAGCCGGACGATGATGGGCACGTTCTTCTTGGGCAGGGACTCCGGCTTGAAGTACAGCTTCACGATGTGCTTGGCGCCGTTGATATCCAGGCCAAGCTCCGGGTTCACCTGGACGTCAAGGCCCCCCGCGGACCAGACGCCCGTGGGTGGCGCGAACCAAGCCATCGTCTTCTTGCCGATGAACTTCTTGTGGCCGGTGATGACGGCCGTGTACTGCTGGACCTTCTTCGGGTCGAGCCCCACCAGCACCGCGTCGAGCGCCTTCTTCGGTTTGGCGTTCTCGTGGACGTCCACGATGGCCTCGCGGACTGCCTTGTAGAAGTCGAAGGCCGGCTGGTAGGGGTCGCCGTTCTTGAACTGCCGGACGACGGTGATCTTCGGCATGCCGGACTTCAAGACGAAGTCCACGAACGTCGTCAGCGAGACCTTCTTGACCTTCGCCATGGTCCACCCCCTCGACCATCCTCTCACGGAGGGCTGCGGCGTCACGTACCGTGAGTCAGGGGTGCGCCGACCTGTGGTGGATCCCGGGTTGGAGACGATCCCCGCGGACCGCGGGCTGACGATCGTGGCGAGCGCGGGGATGCGCGGGATCTGGGCGCGGCCGGAAACTGGCTCCCGGGTCGCTCCGGCCTGAGGCTCGCGCTCGCTGGTGGATGAGACGGGCGACTCGGCTGGCACCGAGCCGCCCCGCGGGTGGAGCCGCTTCGTCTCGGTCGAGATGATGGTCCGGCTCGGGTCGCCTGTCGAGACTTCTTCCACCCGC
>JAEYOU010000131.1 GCA_023411405.1 Pseudomonadota bacterium
GCGCCACCTCGTGCACGAGGCCGATCCGCGCCGCCTCCGCGGCGTCGACCGCGAGCCCGAGCAAGGCCAGCCGCCGCGCCTGCGAGAGGCCCACGCGCCGGACGACGGCCGGCGCGATCTGCGCCGGCGGGATCCCCCGCGTCGTCTCCGGCATCCCCAGGCGCACCCCCGCCTCGGCGATCGTCACGTCGGCGGCGCAGGCGAGCCCGAACCCGCCGCCCAGGACCGCGCCCTCGAGGAGCGCGATCACCACCTGGGGCGCCGCCTCGACCTCCGCGATCATCCTGCCGAACCGGCGGCTGTAGTCGGCCCAGGCCCCGGCCTCGCGCCCGGCGGCGAGGTCCTTGAGGTCCGCCCCCGCGCAGAAGTGCCCGCCCGCGCCGCGCAGGACGATCGCCCGCACGCCGCGGTCCTCGCGCACCGCGCAGAGGACCGCGCGCACCTCCTCCACCATCCGGAGGCTCATCGCGTTCCGGACCTCGGGGCGGTGGAGCGTCACATGGAGCGCCTCGCGCGCGCGCCGCAGCGCGAGGGTGGTGCAGTCCGGGAGCCCCGGCGTCGTCATAGCTTCGCCACTCCGAACGAAGTGGGCCGCAGCGCCCGGACCTCCGCCTCGCGGCAGACGTCGAGCAGGAGCCCCAGCAGGACGCGCGTGTCGCGCGGGTCGACGATGCCGTCGTCGTGCAGCCGCGCCGTGTTGGCGAGCGCGGTCGAGGTCGCCTCGAGCTTCTCGCTCGTCGTGCGCTGGAGGTGCTCGAGCGCCGCGGGATCCGGGGGCTGCCCCTGGCGCGCCGCCTTCTCCTCGGCCACGATGCGCAGCACCGCGCCCGCCTGCGCCCCGCCCATGATCCCCACCTTGCTGTTGGGCCAGGCGAAGATGAACCGCGGGTCGAAGCCGCGGCCGCACATGGCGTAGTTGCCGGCGCCGTACGAGCCGCCCACCACGATCGAGATGCGGGGCACGCGGGCGTTGGCGACGGCCTGGATGAGCTTCGTGCCGTGCTTGATGATCCCGTCGCGCTCCGACTCCGTGCCGACCATGAAGCCCGTGGTGTTGTGGAAGAAGAGGACCGGCACGTTCCCCTGCTCGCAGAGCTGGACGAACTGCGCCGCCTTGGTGGCCCCCTTGGTCGTGATCGGGGCGTTGTTCCCGATGAGCCCGCAGCGGTGCCCCTGGACGGAGAGGTGCCCGCAGATGGTCTGGGCGTCGTACGCCTCCTTGAACTCGAGGAAGTCGGAGCCGTCGGCGATCCGGGCGACCAGCTCGCGGACGTCGTACGGCTGGCGCGGGTCCGCCGGGACGATGCCGAGGAGCTCCTCGGCCGGGTGGAGCGGCTCGCGGAACGTCCGCGGGGGCAACGGCGGGAGCCCGTCGTTCCAGGGCAGGCGCGCCATCACCTCGCGCACGATCCGGATCCCGTCCGCGTCGTCCTCGGCGAGGTACTCGGCGGTCCCCGCCACCGCGGCGTGCAGCTCCGCGCCGCCCAGCTGCTCGTCGGTCGCGATCTCGCCCGTGGCCGCGCGGAGGAGCGGCGGGCCGGCGAGGAACATCTTCGAGCGCCCGCGCACCACGACGACGTAGTCGCAGAGCGCCGGCAGGTAGGCGCCGCCGGCGGTGGAGCTCCCGTGCACCACGTCGAACTGCGGGATGCCGGCGGCGGAGAGGCGCGCCTCGTTGGCGAACATCCGCCCGCCCTCGACGAAGAACTCGTCGGCGTAGTTGAGGTCCGCGCCGCCGCTCTCGACGAGGGTGACGACCGGCAGCTTGTTCTCGAGGGCGACGTCCTGGAGGCGCAGGAGCTTCTTCAGGCCGATCGGCGAGATCGAGCCGCCCTTCACCGCGCTGTTGTTCACGATGACGACGCAGCGGATCCCCGAGACCCAGCCGATGCCGCCGATGAGCCCGCCGCCCGCCGCGGAGCCGTCCTTGTCGTGGTAGAGCCGGTAGCCGGCGAGCGTCGAGAGCTCGAGCCAGGGCGTCCCCGGGTCCAGGAGCCGATCGAGCCGCTCGCGGGGCAGGAGCTGGCCGCGCCGCTGGAACGCGGGGCGCGCCTTCTCCGCCGCCGCCTCGATCCGCTGCTCCAGCTCCCGGAACCCGTGGATCGCGGCGAGCATCGCCGCGCGGTTCGCCTCGAACGCGGCCGCCTGCACGTCCACGGTGGAGCGGATCACCGGCACCCCGCGCCCTCCTCCCGCGCGCGGCGGGCGACGTCCGCGGTGACCGGGATCGGCACGTCGAGGAGCTGCTGCGCGATCCCCTTGCCCTGGGGGTCGGACCGGAGGCTCGCCATGCCGCCGCCGCCGAGCGCGTGCTCGAGGAGGAAGTTCATCGCGTCGAGCCCGGGCAGGTCCCAGCGCCGTACGCGGCCGCGCCCGGGCTCCAGCGCGTGCGCCATGTGACCCGCGACCGCCTCGGGGGTGAGCGCGGCGCGCAGGAACGGGAGGTACTCGGGACGGCGCGCGAGCACGCCCACGTTCGCGTGATCGCCCTTGTCGCCGCTGCGCGCCCAGGCGAGCGCGACGAGCGGCACGGTCTCCGTGCACTCCGGCAGCGGCACCGCTTCGCCCGCGCCCGTGCCCGTGCCCGGCCTCTCCTCCCGTGCGCCCAGCGGCACCTCCACCACGACCCCCTCCCCCTCCACCTCCACGCGAACCTCCACCTCGCCCTTCGGCACGAGGCAGGAGAAGAGCCGCAGCATCGGCGTCACCGAGGGGCGCCCGCCGAAGAGGGTCGTCATGCCGGGGGGGCCGCCCGTGAAGAACGGCGCGATCTCCGAGGCGAGGCGGTCGAGCGCCTCCCTCCGCGCGTGGGCCGCCGCGACCCGGAGCACGGCCTCGCGCGCGGCGGGATCACGGCCGCGGGCGCCGTACATCGCCTCGGTCCCCAGCACCTCGACCAGCGTCTCGCGGAACGGGCCGAGCCCTTCCCGCGCGTTGAGCTCCGCCGTACGCGCGAGGATCGCCTCCCCCACGCGCCGCGCCTTGGCGGGCGCGTCGGCGCCGACCATCGCCACCATCCCCGCGCAGCGGAACCCGTCGGCCCAGGTGGCGGCCACCTTGTAGTCGCGCGGGGCAGGCCGGCCGCGGGCGCCCGTGACGCGCACCGCGTCGGGGCCGACCTCCTCGAGCCGCACCCCGGTGAAGTCGCAGACGACGTCGGGGAGGACGTACGCGCGCGGATCGCCGATCTCGTAGACGATCTGCTCGCCCACGGTGCCGCGGGTGACGAGCCCGCCCGTGCCCGCGGGCTTCGTCACGACGAAGCTCCCGTCCTCCGCCACCTCCGCGATCGGGAAGCCGATGTGCTCGTAGTCCGGGACCGCGCGCCAGTCCGTGAAGTTGCCGCCCGTGCACTGGGCCCCGCACTCGATCACGTGCCCCGCGAGCGAGCCCTGGGCGAGGCGGTCCCAGTCGTCGAGCGCCCACCCGTGCTCGTGGAGGAGCGGCCCGAGCACGAGGGCGCTGTCCACCACCCTCCCGGTGACCACCACGTCCGCGCCGGCCCGCAGCGCCGCGGCGATGCCGCCCGCGCCGAGGTAGGCGTTCATGCTGGTGAGCGCCGCGGGGAGCGGCGCGCCGGTGAAGAGCTCGCGCACGCCCGCCTCGGCCAGCGCGGCGCGGCGCGGCAG
>JAEYOU010000023.1 GCA_023411405.1 Pseudomonadota bacterium
CCCGCACCTCGGCGCTGCCCGGCCCCGTCCCGCCCGTGGCGAGGAGCGTCGGCGGGACCGCCGGCACGTCGATGTGGAGGTCGATCCGGTCGAGGAGCGGCCCGGAGATGCGCCGCCGGTACTGGAGGAGCTCGTGGCTCGTGCAGCGGCAGCGTCGGGCGCGATCGCCGTAGTGGCCACACGGGCACGGGTTCATGGCCGCGACGAGCGTCACCTGGGACGGGTAGGTCGCGGTGCGGCCAGCGCGCGAGATCGTCACCTCGCCGTCCTCGAGCGGCTGGCGCAGCGCCTCGAGCACGTGCCGCCGGAACTCGGGCAGCTCGTCGAGGAAGAGCACGCCGTGGTGGGCGAGGGAGATCTCGCCCGGCCGCGCCGCACCCGTCCCGCCCACGAGGCCCGCGTCCGAGATGGTGTGGTGCGGCGCGCGGAAGGGGCGCTCGGTGAGGAGGCCGCGGTTCCGGGTGAGCCCGGCCACGCTGTGGACCACGGTCGCCTCGAGCGCCTCCTCGAAGCCGAGCGCCGGGAGGATGCCGGGCAGGCGCCGCGCGAGCATCGTCTTCCCGCTCCCTGGCGGACCGAAGAAGAGGAGGTTGTGCCCGCCGGCCGCGGCGATCTCCAGCGCGCGCTTCGCGTGCTCCTGGCCGGCGACGTCGGCGAGATCGAGCGGCGGGGGCGCCTCGCCGGTGAGGAGCGGCGGTGGCGGCGGCTTCGGGAGGAGCGTGCCCGCGAGCCACCCGAGCGCCTCCGAGAGGTGCTCCACAGCCACGACCGTGAGCCCCTCGACCACCGACGCCTCGAGCCCGTTCGCGGCCGGCACGATGAGCGCGCGCGCCTTCGCCCGCCGCGCCTCCATCGCGAGCGGCAGGACCCCGCGGACCGGCCGCAGCTCCCCCGAGAGCGCGAGCTCACCCACCATGTGGATCCCGCCGAGATCCGCCCGGACGCCGTCCTCCTCCCGCTCGGCGCAGTAGAGCGCGACGGCGATCGGGAGGTCGAACCCGGTCCCCTCCTTGCGGAGGTCGCCGGGCGCGAGGTTCACGGTCACGCGCCGCGCCGGCAGCTTCGCGTTCACGTTCCGCAGCGCGGCGAGCACGCGGACCTTCGACTCCTGCACCGCGCTCGACGCGAGGCCGACGAAGTGGAAGCCCGGCATGCCCTCGCCGGCCTCGATCTCGATCTCCACGGGGATGACGTGGACGCCCAGCACGGTGCCGGAGCGGACGCGGACGAGCATGGACGGCCGTTCAGCAGGCCGCGTGCCAGCGCGCCGGGGGCGCGATCCCGCAGGGATCGCCGGCGATCGCCACCGCGCCGAGGCCGCCGCGCGTACCGAGGTCCGCGGGACGGCCGCGGGAGGGCTGGTCTCGCGGACGGCCGGCCGAGACCGCGCGGCACGGTCCCATCCGAGGCGCGGCGCGGGCTCGACGCCAGGATTAGACAACGTCTAAACCAAACGACCGAGGAGACCGATATGTTCAGCAGCCCCAACCCCCTCGCCCAGGACGCCCGCAGCCGGATCGCCGAGGCGCTCGCCGCCACCCTCGCCGACGGCCTCGACCTGCACTCGCAGATCAAGGTCGCCCACTGGAACGTGAAGGGCCTCCACTTCGCGGCGCTTCACCCGCTGTACGAGACCTTCGCCACGACGCTCGCCGGGTTCAACGACGAGGTGGCGGAGCGGGCGGTCACGCTCGGCGCCCTCGTCCGCGGCACGGCGCGCCACGTGGCCCAGGCGTCGCGGATCCCGGAGTACCCCGAGTCGGCCGTGCGCGACCTCGACACCGTGCGCCACCTCTCCGAGCGGATCGAGGCCTACCTCGCCGGCGTGCGGAAGGCGCGCGACGTCGCCGACGCGGGCAAGGACCAGGACACGGTGGACCTGCTCACGGGGGTCGTGAACGAGTTCGAGAAGAACGCCTGGTTCCTGCGGGCGTCGCTGGAGAAGTGAGGAGCGGCGGTCCGGCGGCCCCGGGCGACGGACCGTACCCGCCCGCGCCGCGTGAGGGTGCGGGACACTCGTGGTAGAGAGTGGTGGGATCCGGGGAGCCCGCCACCATGACTCCGCAGTTCGACCTCACCTCCGACGCGCTGCCGATCACGAGTCGCCTCCGGGCGGTCCGCGGGGTGGAGCGCCTCTCCCAGCCGTACGCGTTCGATCTCGTCGTCGAGCTCGAGCCGGACGTCCTGGATGACCTGGACGCGCCCGTTGGCGTGGCCGCCGCCCTCTCTTTCAACGACGAGCACGGGGTCGCGCAGGACGAGGTCCACGGGATCCTCGCCACCTGGGAGCTCGTCGACGCGCAGCCGGAGCGCGAGCTGTACCGGGCGCGCCTCGTCCCGCGCCTGTGGTGGCTGGGGCAGAACCGGCACAGCCGGATGTTCGTGGACGAGAAGCTGCCCACGATCTTCGACCGGATCCTCCGGAGCGCCGGCTGGGGAGACGACGACTTCCGCCTCTCGCTCCGGGGCCGCCCGGGCAGCGGCTACCCGGTCCTCGAGCACGTCTGCCAGTACCGCGAAAGCGACCTCGACTTCCTCTCCCGGTGGATGGAGCGCGAGGGCATCTACTACTTCTTCGAGCAGCGCGCGGACGGTCCGGAGGTCCTGGTCGTCACCGACCACGCCCGGGAGCACCTCGCGCGCGCCGCCGGCGCGAAGCGCTGGGTCCCTCGCGCCGCGGCCGGCGGAGATCGCGCCGAGGGGTTCGCCGCGTTCCGCCGGACGAGCCAGGCGCTGCCCGCCGGCGTCCGGCTCGCCGACTACAACTACCTCACCCCGCTGGTCCCGGTGGAGCACCAGGAGCGGGTCGGAGACGGCCAGGTGGTCTCACTGTTCGGCGAGAACCTCCTCACGCCGGACGAGGCGCGATGGCTCGCGAAGATCCGCATGCAGGAGCTGCGGGCCGGACAGGTGACGTTCCGCGGCACCGGGCGCGTCCACGGGCTCCATCCGGCCGACACGTTCTCGCTCGACGGCCACCCGCGGTTCACCGAGGAGCTGCTCGTCACCGAGGTGGTGCACCGGGGCGCGGACCTCGAGGGCAGGCCCGGCCTCCGCGAGGCCATCGAGGAGGCGCTCGGCGAGGAGCTGGACGACGGCTACCGCGTGGAGGTGACCGCGATCCCCGCGAGCGTCCAGTACCGCCCGCCGCGCGTGACGCCCACGCCGCGCGTCACCGGGATGGAGAGCGCGGTCGTCGACGGCGGCGCCGAAGACCGGTACGCCCAGATCGACGAGCACGGCAGGTACAACGTGCGGTTCAAGTTCGACGAGAGCGACCTCGAGGACGGGCGGGCCTCGACGCGCGTGCGGATGATGCAGCCGCACGGCGGCGCCGAGGAGGGCTTCCACTTCCCGCTGCGCAAGGGGACGGAGGTGATGGTCGCCTTCCTGGGCGGCGACCCCGACCGGCCCGTGATCGCCGGGGTGACCCCCAACGCACACGCGCTCAGCCCGGTGACCCGCGCCAACGCGACCCAGAACGTCATCCAGACGGGCGGCGGGAACAGGGTGGTGATGGAGGACACCGCGGGATCGCAGTCGGTGTGCATCAGCTCGCCGACGCAGAACTCGTTCCTCCACCTCGGCGCCGGGGACAAGCAGCTGGCGCTCCAGACCGACGGGCCCGGGTGCATCGAGACGGGGTCGAACCTGGAGATCGACGTGGGCGGAGGCCGCTACGATCACGTGAAGCAGGATCTCGTGGAGCGGTACGACGCCGCCCAGGACACCGAGGCGAAGACGCGCAAGGAGACCGTCCACGGGACGGTCACCGAGACGTACGAGGGCATGCACACGCAGAAGGTGACGGCCGGAGGGGTGCTGCGCGAGGTCCACGGCCGCGAGATCGAGAAGCTCTTCGACGGACGGGAGCAGACGATCAACAACGGGCTCGATCAGACCATCAACGGCGGGATGGTCCAGACGATCGATGACGGATCGGTAAAGATCGAGGCCGTAGGTGGGCAGCTCACGATCACGGGTGCGACCGGCATCACCCTCACGTCCAAGGGTCCGATCAAGCAGCAGGGGAACAATGGACTCATCTCTTTCACACCCGCGAAGATCGAGATCACCGACTTCAAGGGGACCCGAAGCAAGACCGCTGTCATGACGATGAGCCCTTTCGTCGGGAATATCGTCGACCTCAAGGCCGAGATTCACGGCATCAGGATGGACGCCACGGCCTTCCAGTTCAGCAACACCCCGGCCAAGTTCTCTAACGTGAAGGCTGCCTGGGAGTCGCGGGCGCTCCTCATGCAGGATCTGAAGCTGACAGTTGCCACAGGCGCGCTGCTCTTGCAGCTGACCAAGTTCACGTTTCTCGGCAGGTGAAGCCGAACATCAGCTTCACGGGACGAGGCGCGATGCGCACCTACGCCCATTCCCGCCCATGACCGAAGCACATCGAATCCGGTGGAGTCCTCTGCCAATGGTCCTCCCGCACCTCTTGCGCTTCGTCTGGCCGATGATCGTCACCGGCATCGTCGTCCTGATCGTCTCGTTGGTCTTCCTGACCATCCTCATCCCCGAGCTCGGGATGCTCAAGAACCGTCCGATTCTTCGGCTGATGATCTGGGTGTTCCCGTTCGCGTACCCCGCCCTCGGGTCCGCGCTGTTCTCATGGGCGGCCGACCACGACGACCGCGTCCGGAAGCAATTGAGCGCGACCGGCGTCACCGCGACCGCCACGGTGACGGCCGTCCGTGACATCGTGATCGGCAAGAAGATCTTCTCCGTTCTAGGGGTGAGCATCCGGGTCACGCCGCCCGAAGCCGAGCCCTTCAACACGGAGCTGGCGCTCGATCCCACCGAATCGCCGGTCGGTGCGCCCACCTCTGGGATGGGCGTTCGCGTTCGCTACGATCCGCACGATCGCTCTCGCCTCATGCTCGTAAGGTGACCGCGCGCGTAGCGTGACTCCCCAGGCGAGGCCCTCGTCACCATGCTCCTGCCGAAGCTCATCAGCGACGTCTGGGTCCTCGTGCTGATCAACGCCGCGCTCGTGCCGCTCGCGATCGCCGGCGAGTCCATGAAGCGCCATCGCAAGCTGGGGAGCGCGCTCCAGTGGGCGCCGTGGGTGTTCCCCGTGCTCTGCATCGCGGCGTTCATGACCGCGAACCGCCTCGACCGGAAGCACGCCGAGCGGCTGCTCACGTGGCCCGCAACACAGTCCGGCGACACCTGCGCGGCGGGCCCGCGAGCGCTCCGGACGATCACGAAGGTCCAGCTCGACATACTCCGCTGAAGCTGCAGGACGTGAAGAGCGATCCGTGGCATGCGCGTGAGCGACCCGCGAAGACCTGGTAGACTGGGCCCCATCAATGCTTCTTCCGCAGCTCATGCGGGCCTTCTGGCCCTTGGTCATCTGCGGCATCGTCCTGTTCGCCGTCTCCGTATTGACGCTGAACCTCTTCGAGGGTGGCGCGCTGAAGAGCCATCCGTGGTATCGGCGGCTGCTCGAGCTGGCGCCCTTCGCGTACGTGCTCATCTGTTGGGCGATCTTCTCGCTCGCAGCCCGCCACGATCGTCGCGTCGACGCAGCCCTGAAGGCGAGCGCCGTGGCTGCGAGCGCACCGGCCGTGGTACTCGAAGTCCGGGACAGGGGGATCGAGCTGGGGGTGAACCCGGTTCTCACGGTGCGTATTCGCGTGACGCCCACCGACGCGGAGCCGTTCGAGGGCGAGGTCGCGTTCCTTCCTTCCCGGCTGGACATGGGCCTCGTTCGCAAGGGCACGACATTGCTGGTTCGATACGACCCCGACCACCAGCGCCGCATCGCTGTCGAGGCCATCACCAGCGCCGCGATTCCGTGAGTGATCGCGCGCGCGTGAGCGCAACTCCCGAGGCGAGGCCCTCGTCACCATGCTCCTGCCGAAGCTCATCAACGTCGCGTGGATCCTCGCGCTGCTCCAAGGCGTCCTCGTCGTGCTCGCCTCCGTAGGCGACTCCATGAAGGGCCATCGTGCGCTGGCGAGCGCGTTCCAGCGGGCGCCGTGGGTGTTCCCCGTGCTCTGCGTCGCGGCGTTCATGACCGCGAACCGCCTCGACCGGAAGCACGCCGAGCGGCTGCTCACGGCAGGGGTCGAAGCGCCGGGGGTCGTCCTCGAGGTCCGCGACAGCGGCATCGAGGTCGGGGTGGATCCGGTCCTCACGGTGCGCGTGCGCGTCAGCCCGCCGGGCGCGGAGCCATTCGAGAGCGAGGTGCCCTAAGCTCCCTCACGGCTGGAGATGGGCCAGGTCCGCGCGGGCACGACTCTCCGCGTCCGGTACGACCCCAGCGATCGAACCCGGATCGCCGTCGAGGCGATCACGAGCGCCACGATCCCGTAGCGAACCTCACGGCGAGGGCTCTTCTCAGGTACTGTAAGGCTTCCACCCATGGCGTTCTTTCGCTCCATCCCGCCGATCGTCTTCATCATCCTCGGCGCGCTCGTCGTGGTCGGCGTTCCGATCCTGTTCGCCGCGGTCCTGCAACCGCGCTACCAGGTCCTCGACGGAAGGCCCGCGCTCGACGTGCTCCTGAAGCTGCTGCCGTGGACGCTCCCGCTCGTGATCTGGTGGGGCTTCTCGAGGGGGGAGCGGAACGTCCGGGAGCTCCTCCAGACGCGCGGCGTCGTGGCGCCCGCGAGCGTCACCTGGGTCCGGGACGACCAGAGCTTGGAGAAGGGGGCGCCGGTGGTCGAGCTGTTCGTCCGGGTCACTCCGGAGGCGGGCGAGCCCTTCGACGCGACCGTGAAGGCGGTGGTCTCCGCGACCGCCGGGGAGCCGTTCCGTCCAGGGATGATGGTTCGCGTCCGATACGACCCGCAGCATCCGAAGTCGTTCATCGAGCTCGAGGAGTGACGTCGGCCGTGACGCGCGCAGAGCTCGAGGATTTGGTCCGGAACGGACAGCCGATCCAGGCGCTGGACGCGTCGGGGCTCGGCCTCTCCGGCGCGAACCTCTCGGGGGGTATCTTCGACGGCGCGCGGTTCGCCGGCGCGCCGCTCGCGGGGGCGACGTTCCGCGAGTCCATCCTGAACGGCTGCGACCTCTCGGGCGCCGATCTCACCGAGGCGGACCTGCGTCACGCCGTGCTCCACCAGTGCAACCTGCGCGGCGCGAAGCTCGCGGGCGCGCAGCTCGGCTCGGCCAAGCTCGCCGAGTGCGATCTCTCCGGCGCGGATCTCTCGGGCGCAGAGCTCTTCCAGGCGGCGTTCGCGACCTGCGCGCTGGTCGAGGCGCGGCTCGCGGGCGCGCGGACGGCGCAGGTGACGATCCTCCAGTGCGACACCACCGGCATCGATCTCTCCGGCGTGCTCCTCGAGCGCGCGGTGCTGGCGAGCTGCGACCTGCGCCGCGCCCGGCTCGAGGGGATCCGGTTCGACACGGCGGTGCTCCTGGAGGCGCGGCTGGCGGGGCAGGCGCTGCGCGGCGTCATGCTCGCCCGGTCCCAGCTCATGGACGCGGACCTCTCCGGCTGCGATCTCACCGGGGCCGACCTCACCGGCACCAACCTCAAGGGCGCGAAGCTCGACGGGGCGCGCCTCGGCGACGTACAGGCGGAGAACGCGCTCCTCGTCGGCGCCTCGCTGAAGGAGGCGACGCTCGCGGGCGCGAAGCTGCGGCAGGCCCTGCTCGCCGACGCCGATCTCACGGGCGCGGAGCTCGCCGGCGCCGACCTCGCGCAGGCGATCCTCCAGCGGGCGCGCTGCCCGCGCGCGCGGTTCACGGGCGCCGACCTGACCTACGCCGACCTCTCCCACGCCGACCTCACCGGCGCGGACCTGACCGGCGCGACGCTCTTCCGCGCCAGGCTCCACCGCGCGCAGACCGCGGGCGTCGTCATTCCCGGCCGCGGCAAGGCCCTCGGCGACGATCCGGACCTGACCCAGGCCGAGGACTTCCGGCCCATCGTTCCCCCACAGCGAGGTGAAGCATGATCCATCCCCTGAGGAAGCCGCTCCCCGCGTCGCCGGTCGTCCAGGAGACCGGGGTCGTCGAGGAGTGGACCCCCGCGGCCGCCGCGGTCCGCACGCCCTCGGGCGTCGTGCACGCGCGCCGCGCCGTGAGCTGCCTGGTCGAGCCGGAGGCCGGCGATCGCGTGCTCCTCGCCACCGACGAGGAGGGGCAGGCGTTCGTCCTGGCGGTGCTCACCCGCCGCCCGGGCGCTGCGGTGCGACTCGGCGCGGAGGGCGACGTGACGTGGAGCCTGCCGCAGGGGCGCTTCTCCGTGGCGGCCGCGCAGGGCGTCGGCCTCGCCACCGCCGGCGAGGCCTCGATCGCCGCGGCGACCCTGCGGGTCACCGCCGCGGACGCGGCCCTGCACCTCGACGAGGTCTCGTTCCTCGGACGGCTCGTCCACGCCCAGGTGGAGACGCTGAAGCTCGTCGCGAGCGCGCTCGATCAGACGCTGGAGCGGTTCTGGCACCGGGTGAAGCGCTCGTACCGGTTCGTCGCCGAGCAGGATCACGTCCGCGCCGGCCACCTCGACTACGCCGCGAAGGAGAACGCGCACGTCCGCGGCAGGAACACCCTGGTCACCGCCGAGCAGCTCGTGAAGGTGGACGCCGGCCAGGTCCACCTCGGCTGACCGAGGAGCCCGCAATGTTCGCGAACACGCAGATGATGGGGATGGACATGGGCTTCCCCGACGTGTGCCTCACGCCGGCGGGTCCCGCGGTCGTCCCGGTCCCGTACCCCAACATCGCCACCGGTCCGATGGGGACGCCCGCGGCGTACAACGTCCTCATAGGCCTCGCCCCGGCGCACACGCTCGCCACGGTGGTGCCGCTCACGAACGGCGACAACGCCGGGATCGCGACCGGGGTCGCCTCTGGGACGGTCATGGGCCCGTCGCGCCACCTCACCGGCGCGTTCACGGTGCTCGTGAAAGGCATGCCGCTCACGCGCATGACCAGCATGTCGCTCCAGAACTCGACCAACTGCCCCGGCATGCGGATCGTGCCGAGCCAGGTGAAGGTCCTCGTGCTCGCGCCCTGAGCGCCCGGCGCGGACGTCCTCCCGATGAAGACGATCAAGCCGCAGCGACTCTCGCTCCTGACCCGGACGTACGAGCACCGGGGCGCGTTCCAGCTCTCGGTCGCCGCGGTCCTCTTCTTCGATCTGGAGCAGCCGCGCCGGCTCCTCACGGAGGTGAGCCTCTGGAAGACGCTCCCGCCCGAGCTGGGCAAGGACGCGGCCCTCGACGCCGCGGTCCCGAAGGCCCGCGCGGAGTTCCTCGTCACGGGGTACGCCTTCCCTTTCGGAGGAAAGCCGGAGATCGCCTGCGCGCCGCGCGCGGTCGTCGGTCGCCTCGACAAGACCCTGCGGGTGATCGGCGATCGGACCTGGAACAACGGCGTGGCGACCGCCCCCGCGCCGTTCCAGCGCATGTCGCTCGGCTGGGAGAACGCGTTCGGCGGGCCCGGCTTCGCGCAGAACCCGCTGGGCAAGGGGGCCGAGCGGCTCCCCGGGAGCAAGACGCACCCGCTCCCCAACGTCGAGGATCCCCAGCGACCGGTCCGCTCGCCGCGGGATCGTCCGGCGCCTGCCGGCTTCGGCCCGATCGACGCGACCTGGCCGCAGCGGGCAAGCAAGCAGGGCACGTACGACAAGAGGTGGCTGGAGACCGCGTACCCTGGGTACGCGTCCGACCTCGACTGGACCTTCTTCAACGTGGCGCCGGCGGACCAGTGGCAGGACGCGCCGTTCCGGCCGGAGGAGCCCTTCTGCTTCGAGTTCATGCACCCCGAGCGGAGCCGGCTCGAAGGGCGGCTCCCGGGGGCGGTGGCGCGGTGCTTCTTCAGCCGCAAGGGCGTGGCCGAGGAACGGCTCGTCGAGCTGCCGCTCCTGCTCGACACGCTCTGGTTCTTCCCCCACCTGCTCCGCGGGGTGATGATCTTCCACGGCGCCGCGCCGGTGGCAGAGGACGACGCCGCCGACGTGCTGCACCTCGTCGCCGCGATCGAGGAGGCGGAGAAGCCCCGGCCGCTGGAGCACTACCAGCAGGTGCTGGCGGACCGGCTGGACGACGAGCGCGGCGCGCTCGCCATGCTGCGCGAGGCGGACCTGGTCCCGGACTGGCCCGGGCTCGCCGCGCTCCTGGATCCGGACCCCGCCGATCCGGCCGTCGCGGAGCAGGGCCTCCTCGAGCAGAACCAGCGGCGCGCCCGCGAGCACCAGCTCGCGCGGCTCCGCGCCGAGCTCGCCGCCGCCGGCGTCGATCCGGACACGGTCGAGCTGCCGGCGTTCGAGCCCGAGGAGCCTGCCGCGGAGCTCTCGCTGGACGACCCGGGGAAGCTGGTCGAGCAGATCGAGCAGGCGATGAAGAAGGCGGAGGCGGCGCGGGCCCGGGCCGAGGCCGAGCTGGAGCAGCAGAAGGAGGCCTTCCGCGCGCAGCTCCGCGCGCAGGGGATGGACCCGGCGGCGCTCGACGCCCCGCCGCCGGGAGGCCCGCCGCGGTTCTCCGCGCAGGAGCTGCTGGCCGAGCTTCGCCGGGCCCAGGGCGCGGAGGGCCCGAGCGCGCACGAAGATCCGGAGC
>JAEYOU010000217.1 GCA_023411405.1 Pseudomonadota bacterium
GGCCGCGGTGGCGTCCTGGGTGGCGTCCGGCCGCGACGGTCGGGTCGCAGGCTGATTCGCGCCCGAGGGCGGGCGAGGGCGGGGGGTGGCGGGCATCACCATCGTCGCCGGGGCGCCCTGGCGCCCCGCGCGCGTCCCGGCGTCCCCCGCGTCCACGTCGAGGAGCGCGGCCCGCATCTCCTCGGCGCTCGCGAACCGGTCGTCGCGGCTCTTCGCGAGCGCGCGCATCACGAGCGCGTCGAGCTCGGGCGAGATGCCGAGCTCCGGGCGCCGCACGGAAGGCGGGACCGCCAGCTCGGTCATGTGCTTCACGGCGAGCGCCATCGGCGTCTCGGACTCGAACGGCAGCCGGCCGGTGAGCAGCTCGTACAGGATGATGCCGACGGAGTAGAGATCGCTCCGCGCGTCGAGCTCCTCGCCGCGCGCCTGCTCCGGGCTCATGTAGCCGGGGGTGCCGCAGATCATCCCGGCGGTGGTCAGCTCCGAGCGGCCGTCGCCGACGACGAGCTTGGCGATCCCGAAGTCGAGCACCTTCACGAAGTCCGGCTCGTCGCGCCGGGCCTCGACCATGACGTTCGAGAGCTTGAGGTCCCGGTGGATGACGCCGGCGGCGTGCGCCTCGGCGAGCGCGGCCAGGATCTGCGCCCCGATCCGGATCACCCGCGCGTGCGGGATCGGGAACTCCTCCGCCACGAGCTTCGTGAGCGGGCGGCCGGGCAGGAACTCCATCGCGATGAACAGCTGGCCGTCCTCGAGCTGCCCGAAGTCGAGGATGGTGATGCAGTTGGGGTGGTTGAGTCGCGAGGCCGCGCGCGCCTCGCGGTGGAACCGCTGCACCATGCCCGCGTCCGAGAGGAGGGCGCGGTCGAGCATCTTGAGCGCGAGCGGCCGGTCGAGGACGACGTCGGTGGCCTTGTAGACGAGCCCCATGCCGCCCTTCCCGAGCCGCTGGTGCACGAAGTACTTGCCGCCGATCTTCCGGCCGACGAGCGGGTCCTCGGTGTCCGGCGTGGGGGTGGGTGCCGGCGTGCCGCAGAACGGGCAGAAGTGACCGGGGGTCTCCACCTCCCGCTTGCAGGTCGTGCACACGAAGTTCATGCGGCCGGGCACCAGGGGCGATCGAGTCGGGGGAGTATAGCAAGGCTTCACGTCAGGGATCCCAACGGGGCGATTTTCTGCGAAGATCGGGAGCAACCTGTCGTTGAAAGAGGGGACCCCCATGCGCGCGTTTGCCGCCCTCGCAGTCGTCGTCGTGCCATTTCTCGCCGCCGCGGAGCCGGAGTCCACCGGCGTCGTCCCGGTCGCAGACCCGCCCGGACCGGGCGTGGAGCTCGTGGACCTGACCCGCGGCCTCCGCGCCACGCTCGCGGAGCAGACCCGCGGCGTCGTCTCGCCGGAAGACCTCCGCCTGCGCATGGCCGGCTCGCCCTCCACCGCCACGCTCACCGAGCTCGATCGCGCGTACAGCGGCGCGGTCGCGGCGTCGCAGTCGGGCGACTACGAGGGCTCGGCGCGGACGCTGCGCGCGGTCATCGAGGACCTGGAGCGGCTCCCGGCGACGCCCGAGGCGTTCGCGCAGTGGAGCCGCGCGATGCTGCGGCTCGCGCGCACCGAGGGATCGCTCGGCCACAAGGGCGAGAGCCGCGAGCTCCTCGAGCGGCTCGTCCGCGCCGATCCGGGCCTGAAGGTCGACCCCGAGCAGTACCCGCCCAGCTTCGCGAAGCAGGTGGACGACGTGCGGGCGGGGCTCAAGGCCGGCCCGCAGCGGAAGCTCACGGTGACCTCGTCCCGCAGCGCGAAGATCTTCGTCGAGGGGCGCGAGGTCGGCGCGACGCCGCTCACGCTCTCGCTGCCCGCCGGCTCGTACCGGATCTCCGCGGTCGCGAGCGGCGCGCGGCTCCCGCCGGTCGCCATCGATCTCTCCGCCGGTGACTCGTCCCTCGCGCTCGACTTCGGCGTCGCCGACATGTACCGGCCCGACGCCGGCCCGGGGCTCGCGCTCTCGCCGGCGCAGCGCGCGAACGGCATCATCACCGCGGGCGCCTCGCTCAAGCTCGACCGCGTGCTCGCCACCTCCGTCAGCTCGGACGGCGACGTCCGCTACCTCGTCGGCAGCCTCTACGACGTGCGGAAGGGCAGCCTCCTGCGCGAGGGTCGCCTCCGGCTCGCCGGCTGGCGCCCGCCGGAGGGCGGCTTCCGCGACATCACCCGGTTCCTGCTCACCGGCGAGTCGTCGGGCGCGGTCATCACGGAGGCGGTCGTCGCCGACGGGGGGAAGGGCAAGCCGGCCGATCTCAACGTGAAGCCGGCCAGCGCCTTCAAGCAGCCGCCGCCCAAGGTGGTGACGCCGGGCCGGGGGCACGCGCCGGGCTACGCGAAGAAGTGGACCGCCGTCGGCGCGGGCGCCGCGGCGCTCGCGCTCGGCGGGATCGCGCTCTACGAGAGCTCGGCGGCGAACCGAAGCTTCTCGAAGGCCGAGGCCATGCTCGGCGAGAACGACGAGCTGAAGCCCGACGAGGACCCCCGCGAGTACGACAGGCTCCGCAGCGACGGCAACCGGCAGCGCACGATGGCGACCGTCACGGGGGTGGGCGCGGGTCTCGCGCTCGTCACGTCGGCCGTGTTCGGCTACCTGGGCTACCGGGACAGCGGGACGTTCGGGCGGATCGAGTTCTGAGCGACGGGGGCTGCGACCCCCGCCGATCGGCGCGCATGGACCCCTCGGCCCGGCACCTCTCACGAGGGCCGGGCCGAGCTGTCTCGGCAGTGCGCGCCTGCTCCCGGTGGCGCCCCGGCGGGCGCATCACCCCGGGTTCGAGATCCACCAGCCGGTCGGACCTTGCCACGGTGCGCCAGAGGCCCCGCCGCGGTGTTGCTGAGCGAGCACACCGTGAACGCCGGGTACAGGGGCGGGGGGTTCCGCGGGGCCGGGAGCGACGCTCGCGCGCTGCCGCGCCGCGCTGCGTCGCCCGGGGATCGGCCGCGGCAGCCGCGCGGCCCTCGCGCAGCGCACAAAAAGAGAGCGGGCGGACCCGAAGGCCCGCCCGCTCGAGCTTCACCCGGAAATCAGCTCCGGGCTTCTAACCTACCACCAGCCCTCGGCCTGGACGCCGAAGGTGCCGCCGCTCTTCGAGTCCTCGAACACGCCCTGGGTGGACGCGCTGTGCCAGCCACCGTCGAGGACGTCGAGCTCGCTCCACGTCGCGTACGTGTAGTAGAAGCGGAAGGTCGGCCGCGACCAGGGGTCGTTGCCGGCGCTGATGGCGATGGCCGGGGTGATCTTGAGCAGGTTCTCCGACTCGCCGGTGACCGGGCTCTTGTCGACCATGTCGTAGCCGGCCTCGACGAGGAACCGGAACGGGCCACCGATCTGCATGTCCCAGCGAGCGCCGATGCTGTACCAGAGCTGGGAGTCGTACTCGTTGCCGGCAGGGCCGGGCATGTCGGCGACTTCCTCGTAATCCGCGTGACGGACCGTGGCGAGGACGTCGAGGGACGCGCGGACGGCCGGGATGGCGACGCCGTACTGCGCGAAGCCGCGGATCGCCGTGCGGTCGTTGCCGTTGCCGTCGTAGCTGGAGGCGCCGCTGTTCTTGTCGGCCTTGACGCCGACGAACAGGTTGCCGGCAGAGCCGAACCCGAAGTTGTGGTACACGCCGATGCGCCAGCCCATGTCCGGCGCCTCACCGGCGATGTCCTCGTTCGAGTACGTGCCGTAGAGGCCGCCCCAGACCTGGAGCGAGGAGTCCTTGTTCATCGTCTGGATGCCGGTCAGGCGGGCAGCGACCTTGTACCGGCGGGCGGACGCGGGGAAGTCGGCGTTGACGTCGGAGCCGTTCGCGAGGCCGAAGCCGAACGAGAGCTTGCCGAAGCCGAGGTCCATGTTCTCGACGCCGAACGAGTCCGAGTCCTCGTTCTCGACGAACTGGTCGTTGATGCCGAGCTGGAGGCGGTCCCAGAACTTGCGGCCGGCCCAGAGCGAGCCGTTCGCGAGCCACGGGATGTTGTTGCCGAAGAAGTAGACCTGGCCGAACCGCAGGACGAGCTTGTCGTCACGGGGCTGCTGGTCGGAGACCCAGTTCTTGTAGACGCTGGGCATGATGTGGTAGCCCCACGTCGACTTGTCGTCGAGCTTCGCCATGACGACTTCGAAGTTCGGCTCGATGACGTAGTCGCACTCGTTGCCGAGGCGGAAGTCCGAGTCGGCGCCGGCGAGCCGGTAGCACACGCCCGTGCCGCCGTTGCTGTTGAGCGCGAGGCCAGCGCGGGTGTACCCGTGGAACTCGATGTCGGTCGCGGACGCCGTCGTGGCGAACGCGGCCACGATGGCGAGCACGGTGAACTTAACCTTGTTCATTTCGTCTCCCTCTTAGGGTGAAGCACTGCTTGCTGCTTCCCTCTTCCCTCTTCCCTCAGGTCCTGCACTACGACACGACAGAGGCATCCTACAGCTGACTACTGTCGCCTTTGCTGCGTGAAAGGACGGTGCAATCGGCGAGCCGCGCGCATCATGGTTCGGGCGAGCGTTTCGTGCTGGGCCAGGGTCGATCGATCCCTCATTGGCTGCATCTGGCTCCGGATGTCCCCGCTGCTCCCTCGAGGCGAGGCTCCAACTGCAACCTACACCCTCGGTTAGCGAACTCACGCTTCCGGGGGGGTGGTGAGAACGAATCGTGGACGTAATAGCGCATGGATCCGACGCCTGTGTCAACTGGATCAACGGTGTGCCTGCGTCGTTCTTCCACAGGACAGACAGGCGTTGCTTGCCACTTTCGCGCACCGACCCGCGGTCGCCGCGCAGGCGAAGAGGAGCGTCGCCTATCGGTGAAGCGAGCACATCCGCTCAGCCTCCGCCGCGCCGGTGGAACGCCGCATGGAGGGCCCTCGCGGCCCCTCCGCTGAAGCGCCGCCAAGGGGGCGTGCGCCCGGCGCGTCGCGGGCGCGCGGGAACAGGCAGGCGGTTCGCGCGTTCTGCTCGCGCAGGGCCGGCGGCGGGCCTGGTGGGCTGGCGCCGTGGACGGGTACCTGTATGCTACGGGCCCGCATACCCTTTCGGGAGGACGTGATGATCCGCCGTGTCGCCCCCTTGATCGCCGCCGCAGCGCTGCTCGCGACCGGCTGCGCCTCGACGCCGTCGGCCGAGGGCTACCAGGCTCCGATCCGCCTCAAGGCGCCGGAGCTCGTGGCGTGGGAGCCGGAGGGTCCGTTCGATCTGAAGCTGGTCGTCTTCAACGGGACGGCGATGATGATCGAGATCGTCTCGGCGAAGCCGGAGGCGGCTCAGGTGAAGCTGCTCCGCGAGGACGGCTCGATCGCGTGCAAGACGCCCAACCCCGCCAGGAAGACCTACGAGATCTGGTGGATCCGGAAGCTCCCCGCCAACTCCGGGATGGACCTGCGGCTCGACGTCCGCTCCGATTGCAGGGACCTCGCGCCCGGCGTGTACCGGTACGAGGCGATCTACGTCGCCAACAACGCGCACGGCGCGCCGGCGCACCTGTACCAGGGCACGTTCGGACCGGAGAAGGGGCAGGTGCTCGTGCGCGAGGGCGCCACGAAGCTCAAGTACGAGGAGCTGCGCGCGGCGCTCGAGGCCAAGCCCGACGCCGCCGCCCCCGCGGCCGCCGCCGCGA
>JAEYOU010000245.1 GCA_023411405.1 Pseudomonadota bacterium
GGGCAGCACGGCCAAGGTGATCGCCGCCCTCAGCTCCGCCGCCGGCAGCTCCGCGAGGTCCGAGAACGCACGCACGGTGACGGCCGCCCCGGCCCGGGTCAGCGCACGCTGGAGCGCCGACGCCAGCGCGGCGTCCTCCGCCTCGCAGACGAGGAGCGCCCGTCCGCCCGGCGAGAGCAGCGAGGGGCCCTCGACCGGCGCGCGCTCCGCGAGCGCCACCGCGAAGTTGCGCACCCACGTCGGCGCGGCCCGCGCCTCGCTGCGCGCGGGGATCGGCCCGGGCGCGCGCTCCACCGGCGCGGACGCCGCTTCGGGTCCGCCGGCCGCCTGCACGGCGCGAGCGACCTCGGCGAGGCTCGCCGTGGCCAGCTTCGCCGCCTCGACCTTCCCCGCGGCGCCGAACTCCCGCGCCAGGGCGGCCACGACCTCCGCGGCCTTGATCGAGTCGAGGTTCAGATCGTCGAGGAGGCGGGCCTCGAGGGTGATGCTCTCCCTCGCGTACCCCGTCCGCGCCGCGACGAGCTCGACCAGTCGCTCCTCCACGGTCCGGGACGGCGTCGCGGCCGCCGCTTGCGTCGCCGGCTGGGCCGGCGTCGCCCGCACCGCGGCGCCGCCCCCGGCCGCCTCGACCGCCCGGACGACCTCGGCGAGGCTCGCGGTGGCAAGCTTCGCCGCCTCGACCTTCCCTGCGGCGCCGAACTCTCGCGCCAGGGTGGCCACGAGCTCGCCGGCCTTGATCGAGTCCAGGTTCAGGTCGTCGAGGAGGCGGGCCTCGAGGGTGATGCTCTCCCTCGCGTACCCCGTCCGCGCCGCGACGAGCTCGACCAGCCGCTCCTCGACGCTCGGCGTGGACGCGCGCGGCTCCGCCGCGGGAGCAGGTCGGGGTGGCGCGGCCGCAGCGGCCTGGGGCCCTCGCCGCTCCGGGGGGGCGCCGTCGCGGCGCGAAGCGACGTCGGCGGCCACGACCTGGGCGATGAAGTCGCCCCGCTCCCGGAGGTACGCCTCGAGCTCCGCCGGCGCGACGCCGGCCCGGGCCCCGAGCTCGAGGAGCCCGTGGCCGGCTCCCGCCGGCGCGGCGCGCGGCGCGTCGGCGTCCCCCGTGCCGAGCGGACGCTCGACGGGGTTCTCGACGAAGCTCCGCTCCGACGCCCGCACGAACGGACGGACCAGCCGGTTCTCGTGCAGCAGCTCCCAGCGCAGGTCGTGGCCGGCAACGAAGAGGTGGGCCAGCGTGGCGTGGAGGTCGTCCTGCTCGTCCACCCGCGCCGCCACCGAGCCGATCACCGGTCCGTCGTCGCCCAGGTTGTCGCGGGCGAGCCCGGTGAGCACGCGGCCCGGTCCGCACTCCACGAGCACGTCACACCGATCGGCGATCGCGCGCACCGCCTTCGAGAAGTGGACCTGCTGGACGGCCTGCTCGCTGAAGTGCCGCCGCAGCGGGGTGCCCGGGGCCAGCAGCCGGCCGTCGGTCGAGGAGACGATCTCCACCGCCGAGGACGCCAGGGCGTCCGGGACCCGCGCCTCCCGCAGCAGCACCTCGGCCGCGCGCTGGACGTACCGCGAGTGGAAGGCGTTGGCGACCGGGAGCGGACGGCACGCGATGCCCTCGCGCGCGGCCAGCGCGCACGCCGCCTCCACCGACTCGGGGTCGCCCGCGACCACCACCTGCTGCGGACCGTTGATGTTCGCCACCACGAGGTACCCGGGGACGCGGGCGCACAGGGCGGAGGCACGCGCCTCGTCGCAGCCGAGGCTGGCCATCCGGCCGCTGGGTCCGCCCTCGGCGGTCATCGCCCTGCCGCGGAGCGCCGCCAGCCGGAGCAGCGCCTCGGCGTCGAAGGCGCCGGCCACCCAGCAGGCGGTGAGCTCGCCCAGGCTGTGGCCGGTGACCGCGACCGGGACGATCCCGAGGCGCCGGAGGAGCTCCGCCTCGAGCATCGAGGCGAAGCAGATGGCCGGCTGGGCGACGCCGGCCAGCGCCCGCTTCCACTGCTCCAGGGTGGCCGCGTCCGGGAGGCGGTGCAGGGGGCGATAGATCATCGTCGAGAGCGGCTCGGGGGAGTCGTCGCGCGTCCAGCGGTCGGCCTGCTGCAACAGCTCCTGCGCCCAGGCGAACCGCTGGACCAGGACGCGGCCCATCCCGAGCTGCTGCGAGCCCTGCCCCGGCATGAGGTAGCCGATCCGGCGTGGACGTGCGCCCTCCCCCAGCCAGAAGGCCTGCGACGGCCTCCGCCCGCGCGATCCGCCGCCGTCCTCGCGCCCTCCGGCCGCCAGGGCCTCGGCGGCCTCCCGCAGCGCGCTCGCGAGCCCGGCGGGCGTCGACGCCACCGCCGCGAAGCGCGCCGCGTGCTCGGGCCGCACCTGGGTCGCGAGCTGGCACGCGAGGTCGGTGAGATCGCCGAGGCTGAGCTTCTCCGCCTCCTTGCTCAGCTGCGAGAGCTCCCGCCGCAGGTCACCCGCCGTCGCGGCGCTGGCGAGGAACAGCTCCGAGCTCTGGCTCGAGACGAGCAGCGCCGCCTCGGGGACGGAGGGGGCGAGCCGGGTCGCCGGCGCCGGGCCGGACTCCAGGGTGACGTGGCAGTTGATGCCGCCGAACCCCATGGCGGAGACGCCGGCCCGGATCGACTCGTCCGGCGAGCGGAGCTCTCCGGCGGTGAGGGGGAAGAGGCCGTTGCACTCACCGTCAAAGACCGGGTTCGGCGCGGCGCAGCCGGCCGTCGGCGGGAGCACCCTGCGGTTCACCGCCATGACCGCCTTGATGAACCCGCCGACCCCGGCGGCCGCCTTCGTGTGGCCGACGATCGACTTCAGGGAGGTCATGCCGATCCGGCGGGGGGCGGCGTCGGGGTCGGTGCGCAGGGCGGCGGCCGCGGCGCGCAGCTCGACCGCGTCGCCGACGGGGGTGCCCGTGCCGTGCCCCTCGATGAAGGAGACGCTGGCCATGCCGTAGCCCGCGCGGTCGTACGCGCGGCAGAGCGCCTGGGCCTGCCCCGGCACGCTGGGAGCGGTGATGCCGCCCTTGCCGTCGGACGAGATGCCCCAGCCGCGGAGGACGGCGTAGATCGCGTCCCCGTCGCGCTCGGCGTCGGCGAGCCGCTTCAGCACCACGAACCCGCACCCTTCGCCGGGGAGGAAGCCGTTGGCCTCCCGGTCGTAGACGCGCATGTCCGTCCGCGCCAGCGCCCCCGCCTTGGCGAAGCCCACCAGCTCGAACGGATCCAGGCTCACGTCGACGCCGCCGGCCAGGGCGACGTCGAGCGCGCCGTGCGTGAGCTGCTCGGCGGCGGTGTACACGGCCAGCAGCGAGGAGGAGCACGCGCCGTCGACGGTGTAGCCGCCGCCGTGGAGGTCGAAGAAGTTGCAGATGCGGCCGGCGATGGTGTTGGAGAGGCCGCCCGCCAGCGTGTCCTCGGTCACGGGCGCGAAGACCGACTTGTAGCGTCCCTCCATGAGGGTCTCGAGGCGCTCCAGCGCGGCGCCGTCGAGGCCGGCCTCCGCGGCGGCGGCCTCGAGCACCCGCCGGACGAACGGCCAGCGCAGGCGCATCATGCTGGCGCGCGACTGCTCGCCGGTGAGGCTGTTCCCCACCAGCACGCCGGTGCGATCCCGCACCGCCGGCTGGCCCGCGTACCCCGCGTCCCGCAAGGCCTGGTCGGCCACCTCGAGCGCGAGCCAGTGCACGACGTCCGTGCTCTCGGCCGCGCTGCGCGGGATGCGGCGACGCGCCCAGTCGAACCGGAACCCGTCGATGACCGCGGCCCGATCGGCGTAGCAGAGATCCGGGGTGGCGGGATCGGGGTGGTGGTACTCCGCCGCAGGGAGGCGCACCGCGGGGAGCCGCCGGAACTCGCGGCGCCGCGCCAGCACGTTCTCCCAGAGCTTTCGAGGCGAGTCCGCCCCCGGATACCAGCAGCCGAGCCCGACCACCGCGATCTGCCCAGGAACCATTTTTTCTCCCGCGAGGAGAGGTGCGCTCCGTGGAACCGTCGGTCACCGAAGGTCCGACATCGCACCGTCAGAAGTTCGACGCATTGTGCGGCGCCGGACCGGCGAAGTGATGCCCTCTCCGCGGTGGGACGGACATGCACCATGGGTGCATGATGACGCGGGGTGACGCTGCCGGATGCGCGAGGGCAGGTGATTGAGTCATGATGGCGGAGCGGTGAAGCGGAGCGGCGAACGCACGAGCGGCGCCGCCGACTCCTCTCCGCCGCTCGTGAATTTCGTGAGGACGAGAGGAAGAGCGCCAGGGCCGGCGCCGCGCTGCTGCATCCCGGTCGGCCCACGGCACGTCGACGTCGCATTCTTCGCCGCGGTGAGCCCCCCATGACCCAGCCCACGATTCCGCGTTCCGAGTACGTCCAGCTCCGCAACCGGCTCTTCCGCCGGGTCTGGTTGATCACCGCGCCCGCCGCCGTCGTGGTCGCGATCATCATCGCCATCGCGCTGGACCTCTCGCGCGCCGAGATCCTCGAGGCGGTGCTGATCGCGGCGCCGCTGGTCTACGTCGCCCTCGCCGTCGTGTTCGCGTTCTGGCTGGTCTCCCAGCTCACGCACCGCGCGCTCTATCCGCCCTCGGGGGGCTCCGGCGCGCGGCTCCGGCAGCTGCTCGAGCTGCCCCGCAAGGTCGAGGTCTACCTGTACACGTGCACGTGGGCGGTCGCGGGGACCGCCTTCACGCTGTACTGCTGCGTCCGCTTCGGCCGGAGCTGGAGCTCGCTGCTCGTCGGGCTGGTCGCGGGGCTCTTCAGCGGGATGTTCCTCGGGCCGATCCTGAGCCACCAGATCGAGGCCGACGTGCGCGAGCTGGCGGTCCGCGAGTACCAGCGTGACACGACCGTCGCCCTCCCCTCCTCCGGCGGGTTCTTCTGGATCCGGCAGCGCTGGTACCTGCCGTACGCGTTCTCGCTCGCCCTGGTCAGCCTGTTCGTCTTCTGCGGCATCGTCGTGGCGGCGCAGCTCCGGACGCTGGCCCGGCAGATCGCGGAGTCGGTCCAGACGGGAGCGCTGGCCAGCACGCCGGAGGCGGTCGCGGGGGAGCTGAGCGGGCTGGCCTGGTCGGCGGGGGTCCCCGTGGTCGTCCTCTCCGGCATCCTCCTCGTGGCCTTCTGCGTCCTCGGGACGATGCTGGCGCGGCGCCAGTCGATGGCCGCCGCCTCGGTGGAGCACTCCCTGCAGACCATCGCCGCCGGCGCCCCGGAGCTGCCGCGGTGGATCGCCAGCGACGAGACGGGGGATCTGGCGCGCGCCACGACCCGGGTCTCGTGCGAGGTGCAGCAGATGTTCGTGCAGCTCCGCGCGATGGCGAACGGCGACCTGAGCCAGGAGCTCCGCGGCACCAGCGGCCTCCTCGACGCGTTCCGCGAGTCGCAGGCGGCGATGCTGCAGCTCGCGCGCCTGATGGTCGCCCTTTCCAGAGGCGAGGTCGCGGAGGCGGCCTCCATCCCCGGCGATCTGGGGAAGCACTTCGAGCAGCTCCTGTCCGCGTTCCGCGCCACCGCGGATCAGGCGCAGACCATCGCGCGGGGAGATCTCCGCACGGACGTGGAGGTGCCGGGCGCGCTGGGCGAGGCCATCCACCGGATGACGGCGAACCTGCGGACCATGGCCGGGCAGACGCAGGCCGTGTCGGCGGACATCGGCGACATCGTGGTGAGCCTGCAGGCGGCGGTGAACCAGCTCTCCTCGGCCACCACCGAGCAGGTCTCGGCGGTCACCGAGACCGCCAACACCACCACGGAGATGGCGCAGACGTCGGCGGTCGCCGCCGACCGGGCCGCGGAGCTCATCCGCCAGGGCGAGGCCGCGACCGCGGTGGTGGAGGACGGGAGGGACGCCGCCGAGTCCGCCGTCCAGGCCATGGGCGCCATCTCCGGCTCGCTCGACAAGGTGAGCGCAGCGTCCGCGGCGCTGGCGGACCGGATCCGGAAGATCGACGACATCACGGAGACGGTCTCGTTCCTGGCGGACCAGTCCTCCACCCTGGCCATCAACGCCGCCATCGAGGCCGCGCGCGCCGGGGAGGCGGGCAGAGGGTTCACCGTGGTGGCGCGCGAGATCCGCACGCTGGCGGCCGACTCGCGCAGGGCGGCCGCGCAGATCCGGGAGCTGCTCGCCGAGATCCGGGCGCGCACCGCCCAGGTCGACGACTCGGTCGGGACCGGAGCACGGACCGTGGCCGACGGCAACGCGCTGGTGGCGAGACTCGGCGACGTCGTGGGGCAGCTCGGGGTCACCGTCCACGACGCGGTGGGGCTGATGCGGCAGGTGGAAGGGTCGGCCCGGCAGCACCAGACCGGCGTGGTGCAGGTCTCGCAGGCCCTCACGAACATGCAGAAGGCGTCGGAGTCGATCCGGGACGGGACCCGGATGCTCGGGGAGATGTCGAGGAGAGCCCACGAGCTCTCCACCACCCTGCAGAAGACCTCCGGCGCGTACGTGCTCCCGGCGAGCGCCTGAGCGGCGGGCCCGCGCGCGCTCGAGCTCCCCGCAGGGGTCGGGGATGGTCTCCTCTCCTCGCCGGGGGCGACCGGACGAGCGCCTCCCGGTGTGCGCCGGCGCGAGACCCAACTGACCGGAGGGTCCGTACGCCGCCGTGACGCGAGGCGCGCAGCATCTTGGCGGCACTGCGCGAGGAGATCCGGCATGAACTCCGGGGCGAGCTCCGCCAGCGGCGAACGACTTCCGTTGCTGCTCGGCGGCGGCATGGCCGTCGGCATCAGCACTCCACCCCTCGTGAAGGCGGTCTCCACCTACGAGATCCCTGGCCTGGGCCGCGGCCGCTGCCTGGGGATCACCTCAGGGACCGCCGCGGCACACCTCCTCGCCCGGCGCCTCCAGCACGGTGACACCCGCGTTCGCCTGGCCCTCGACGCCCTGGCCGCGCTCGCGCCGTCGCTCGCGCCCGAGCTGGACGCGCTCCACGCGGCCTACTTCGTCCCCGGAGGCAAGGCGGCGTCCCGGCCCTACAAGCCGGTCCAGGGGTTCGGGCTGGACGCGCCCCGCTGGCTGCAGCTGCTCACCATCGCCGCGAACTTCGCGACCGTCCGGGAGTGCAAGCAGGATCACGACTGTGCGGTCGGCATCAACTACCTGCAGAAGATCGAGCTGTCGCAGCTCCCCGCGCTGTACGGCGCCGTGCTCGCCGGCGTCGACTACGTCTGCGTCGGCGCCGGCAACCCCGCCGCCTTCCCCGGGTTCCTGCGCGCGCTCGCTCGCCGGGAGCCGGTCGAGCAGGAAGTCCACGTGGCCCGCGCCACGAAGCCGCACACGATCCGCTTCGACCCGCGCGCCTTCGGCGGGGACGAGGTGCCCGAGCGCAGGCCGCCGCGCTTCCTCGCCATCGTCAGCACGTGCGAGCAGGCGGAGCAGCTCGCCGGCAGCGAGGCGACCCGGCCGTTCGGGTTCGTCTTCGAGGGGCCGACCGCCGGCGGCCACAACGCGCCGCCCGCGGAGTATCAGCGCGTCCGCGGCGACCCGCCGAGGTGGGGACCCAGGGACGAGCTCGATCTCGGCCGGCTGGCCGGGCTGCGCCAACCCTTCTGGTTGGCCGGCGCCCAGGGCAACCCCGAGAGCCTGCGCAGGGCGCTCGAGGTCGGGGCGGCCGGGGTGCAGTTCGGCACCATCCTGGCGCTGAGCGCCGAGTCCGGGATGAGCCCCGCGATCCGCCTCCGGGTGCTCGAGCGCATCTGGCACAAGGACCTCGCGGTGGTCACCGAGCCGCTGATGTCGCCGACAGGGTTCCCGTTCAAGGTCGTGCAGCTCCCCGGCTCGCTGTCGGAGGAGGCGGTCCGCGGCGCGCGCGAGCGCGTCGCGTGCTGCGACCTCGGGCACCTCGCGACCCCGATCGAGACCCGGCGGCGCGTCCCCCGGCCCGATGGCCGCGTCGAGGAGGTCGTCGAGATCCGGACGATCTGTCCGGCCGAGCCGGTCGAGGCGTTCACGCGCAAGGGCGGGGTGATGATGAGGCGCAAGGGCGCGATCTGCCTGTGCAACGGCCTCATGAGCGCCGCGGGGTATCCGGGGATCCGCGGCGGCCACGTCGAGCCGCCGGTGGTGACCACCGGGGACGCCAGCGTGAAGGACGTTCGCGCGCTCCAGGTGCAGGTCCGGCGGCTGACGTACTCTGCGGCCGAGGCGATCGGCCGCGTGCTCAGCGGCGTCGTGGTGGGCGCCGCGGCGTGAGCGGGCACCACCGGCCGGGGTGCCCCCGCTGTCGCCGGAGCGGCGAAGCCGCTAGACTCCTGGTATGGACCGCCGACAGGAACCCGACGCGCTGGCACGCCTCCCCACCCGCTACCAGGTCGGGACGCACGTGATCGAGGTCGCGCTGTCGAGCAACTGGTCCTGGTCCTGCGCGGTGGACGGGGTCGCGCTGCCGCGCCAGTTCGAGACGCAGGCCGCGGCCTGGGAGAGCGGCGTGCGGGAGTGCGCCCGGCGCGACGCCGGCGTGAGCTGAGGTTCCCGGAGGGCTACGGCAGGGGCGCGGGGACGAGCTGTGTCGTGGCGGAGCCCGCCTGGAGGTTGGAGCCCCAGGTCCAGAGCGAACCGTCCGAGCGGATCCCGGCCGTATGGAACCAGCCGGCGGAGACGGTCACGAAGTCGGGCCCGACGGACGTGAACCAGGGCTGCTGCACGAAGTTCCCGACCCCGAGCTGACCCGAGGTGTTGTACCCGGCGCCGGAGAGCGCGCCGCTCGCGTCGAGGACGAAGGTCGTGTAGGGGCCCATGACCACCTGGGCCAGGCCCGCGGCGGCCGGAACGGGCTCCGGCCGGGCGGTGGTGTCGCCGACGCCGAGCCAGCCATACGAGTTGCTCCCCCAGACCAGCAAGGTCCCGTCGGCCTTCACGCCGGCCGATTGATACAAGCTCGCCGACACCTGCGTGTACCCCTCGCCCACCTGGGTCGGCGTCGACAGCTGCGTGACACCGGGGACGCCGAGCTGCCCCTGGTAGTTGCTCCCCCAGCCCCAGAGGCTGCCGTCGACCTTCACGGCGAGGGTATGGTTCCTGCCAGCCGCCGCGGAGACGAACCCGGTCCCGAGGAAGACGGGCCGCAGCTCGGTGTCGGGTCGGCCGGTGCCGAGCTGGCCGCTGAGGTTGTAGCCCCAGACCCAGAGCGACCCGTCGGTCTTGATGGCCACCGTGTGGAGCTCACCCGCCGCCACGGACGCGAACCCCGTGTCGATGTACGCAGGGGACCCCCGACCGATCGTGTCCCCGGTCCCGAGCTGCCCCTCGCGGTTCTCGCCCCACCCCCAGAGCGAGCCGTCGGCCCTGATGCCGAAGGAGTGCTTGCCGGCGGCCGCCACGGCGACGTACCCGGTCCCGATCTGCGTCGGCAGCCTTCTGGTCGTCGTGTCGCCGGCTCCGAGCTGACCCATGTCGTTGGTCCCCCAGGCGAACAGCGCCCCGTCCGTCTTGATCCCGAGGACGTGGTACCCGCCGGCCGCGACGGTGGCCCAGCCCGCTCCGACGCGGAACGGGACCAGCTGCTCGGCGACAGGAACCAACCCGCCGAGCTGCCCGTAGTAGCCGTCGCCCCAGACCCAGATCGCTCCGTCGCGCCGGACGGCCGCGCTGTGCGACCACCCCGCCGCGATCTGGACGAAGCCCGTCCCCACCAGTACGGGCGCGCTCCGGTGCAGGCCGGTGCCGTCGCCGAGCTGGCCGGACCCGCCGCGCCCGAAGGCGTACAGCGTGCCGTCGACCCGGAGCGCCAGCGAGTGCTCGGCGTGGGTGGACACGGCCGCGTACCCGGTCCCGATGGTCGTGAGCGAGGAGCGGTTCACGTTGTCGCCCGTCCCCAGGGCTCCGACGGAGTTGTCACCGCAGGCGAGCAGCGTGCCGTCGTCCTTCAACGCGAGGGTATGCCGGTAGCCGGCCGCGACAGCGGCGAAGCCGGTCCCCACCACCGTCGGCGTCAGGACCGTGCTCGTGGTCGTCCCGAGGCCGAGCTGCCCCGAGCTGTTGCTACCCCATGCGCGCAGCGTCCCCTCGGTGGTGACAGCCAGCGTGTGGAAGTGCCCGGCCGAGACCTGCGCGTACCCTGTGCCGACGGGCGTCGGGCGGAGCTGGTCTCCCGTGCTGCCCGTCCCGAGCTGGCCCGAGGAGCCTTCACCCCACGTGTAGAGGGTGCCGGCCTGGTCGATGGCCGCGGAGTAGTATCCTCCCCCCGCGATCACCCGGAAGCCCTGGCCGATCTGCACGGGGGCGTTTCGCTGCGTGAGCGTGCCGTCGCCGACCTCGCCGGCGACGTTCCACCCCCACGCCCAGAGCGTCCCGTCGGACTTGATTGCGAGCGTGTGCGCGGAGCCAGCGGCGATCTCGACGAACCCCGCGCCGATCAACGTGGGGACCGTTCGCCGCGTCGTATCCCCCGTCCCGAGCTGGCCGCGATAGTTCTCCCCCCAGGTCCACAGCGTCCCGTCTGCCTTGAGCCCCACGTTGTGGGAGCCCCCGGCCTTCAGGCGTGTCCAGCCCGTGCACGTGACCACGATCCCGGTCACCGGCGCTGCCCCGATCACCCCGGCGCCGTCCTCGACCGTGCAGGTCTGACCGTGCGGCTGAGCGACGACGTCCACGGCGTACGAGGTCCCGGACGCGAGCTGCGTCGCGAACGTGAACGACGTCGCGCCGGCGTCGACCACCAGATCCTCGAGCCCGGGCCCGCCGAGCACCAGGCCGGGCGAGGCCAACCCCACGACGGTCCCGCCGACCGGGTAGCTCGCCGCGACGAACGCGACCGCCGGGCGCTGCGCGACGACCACCTCGCCCGGGCCCGGCGCGACGGTGGCCGTGAGCACGCCCTCGCCGGCCACTGTGGCCGTCAGCGTGAACGTCGCCAGACCCGCACCGTCGGTGGTGGCGGTGGGCGGCGCGATGTCGGCTGCCGTCGAGCACGCCAGCGCGACCGTCGCGCCTGCCACCGGGCGGCCCAGCCCGTCCCTCACTTCCGCGGTGGCCGTGGCGGCGGTGGCGC
>JAEYOU010000260.1 GCA_023411405.1 Pseudomonadota bacterium
CGCCGAGGCCGTGCCCGCCTGGCTCGCGGTGGCCGACCTCTGGCGCGCGCAGCGCCGGCTCGACGCGGCCGGCGCGGCGCTCGCGAAGGTCCTGGAGCTCGAGCCCGGGAACCGCGACGCCTACGAGGCGCTCAAGAAGGTGCACGCGGAGGCGAACGACTGGCGCGCCTACTGCGCCGCCTGCGAGACCTTCGCCCCGCAGCTCGTCGATCCGGCGGAGAAGCTCGCCCTCCTGAAGGAGGTCGCCGGCGTCCACGAGCGCAAGCTGGGCCAGAAGGAGATGAGCTTCCTCTCCTGGTGCCGGGCGCTCGCGGTCGCGCCCGCCGACCCCGAGGTGCTCGCCGCGTGCGAGCGGCTGGCGGCCGAGACCCAGGCGTGGGACGAGCTCGCGGCGGTCCTCGAGGAGGTCGCCGAGGGGACGCGCGGGTCGGTGAAGGCGCGGGTGCTGGTCCAGCTCGGCAAGCTCCGGGACGAGCGGCTCGAGGAGGCGGAGGAGGCCGAGGCCGCCTTCCGGCGCGCGCTGGAGGCCGAGCCGGGGAGCCCCGACGCGCTCGAGGCGCTGGCGGGCCTCTTCCAGCGGCGCGGCCGGACCCGCGAGCTCGTGATCGCGCTCGAGCAGAAGCTCGAGGCGTCCGCGACGCTCGACGAGAAGAAGGCCGCGCTGCTCGAGCTCGCCCGCCGCTACGACGCCGACCTCGGCGACGTGGACGAGGCGATCGGGGCGCTCCGCCGCCTGCTCGAGCTCGACGGCGCCGACCCCGACGCGCTCGAGGGGCTCTCCACCCTGTACCGCCGCGAGCAGCGCTGGCCCGATCTGGCGGGCGTGCTCGCCCGGGCCCGCGACCTCGCCCCCAGCGAGGACGCGCGCATCGGCCGGCAGCTCCAGATCTCCGGACTCCTCGAGAACGAGATGGCGGACGACGAGGGGGCGGTCGAGGCGTACCGCACCGTGCTCGGCCTCGACGACCGGAGCGAAGGGGCGCTGGCGGGCCTGGAGCGGCTCTACACCAAGCTGGACCGGTTCGCCGAGCTGAACCGCGTCTACGAGCGTCAGATCGCGCTCGCCCAGGACGCGCGGGAGAAGATCCGCGTGCTCGCCCGCAGCGCGGGCATCCACGAGGAGAAGCTGCACGATCTCCACGCCGCCATCGAGAAGAACGAGGCGATCCTGTCGCTCGACGGCGGCAACGTCGCGGCGATCAAGGCCCTCGAGCGCCTCTACCGCGCCGAGGCGATGTGGGACCGGCTCATCAGCGTCATGCAGCACCACGTCGGCCTCGTGCAGGACCGCCGCGAGCAGGTCGCGCTCGAGGTGGCCATCGGCGAGGTGTTCTGGAAGGAGATGGCCCGGGTCGATCGCGCCGAGGCGATCTTCAACCACGCCCTCCAGCTCGACCCCGACTCGCGCCAGGCGGTCTCGGCGCTCGGCCGGCTCTACGAGCGGAGCGGCAACTGGAACCTGGCCCTCGACATGCTCCGGCGCGAGGCCCGCATCGCCGGCGGCGCGCAGGACGCGGTCGAGCTCCACGTCCGGATGGGCGCGATCTTCGAGGACATGCTCCTCGATCCCGCGAGCGCCAAGGACGCCTACGGCCGCGCCCTCCAGGCGGACCCCGGCCACCTCGCGGCGATCCGCGCGCTCAAGGCCATCGCCGAGCGGGAGAAGGACCGCGACCGGTACCTCGAGCTCCTCGTCGACGAGGCGCGCTACACCAGCGACCCCGCCGAGAAGACCGAGCGGTACACGGAGGCGGCGCGCATCTACCAGGAGGAGAAGGACGACCGCGACACCGCCGCGCGCTACTACGAGGAGGCGCTGAAGCACGGCGCCGGGTACCTGCCGGCGGCGCGCCCGCTCTCCGACATCTACGTCGCCCAGACGCGGTGGCCCGACGCCGAGCGCGTGCTCGACGCCATCGTCGAGGCGCTCTCCGGCGGCGGCGAGGCGAAGGAGCTGTGCCGCCAGTCCTACCGGCTCGGCTACGTCGCCGAGAAGCTCGGGAAGAGGGACAAGGCGCTCCCCGCCTACCGCCGGTCCTACGAGCTCGACGCGACGTACCTCCCCGCGCTCGAGGGCCTCGGGAACCTGCTCGTCCGCGAGGAGCAGTGGGAGGAGGCGCTCCGGATCTTCACCACGATCCTCATCCACCACCGCGACTCGCTCACCGACATGGAGGTGGTGGAGGTCCACTGGCAGATCGGCGAGGTCGCCGACAAGCTCGGCCAGGCGGACCGCGCCCAGAACGCGTTCAAGAAGGCGCTGGAGATCGACGCCAACCACGAGCCCTCGCGGCGCAGCCTCGTGCGCATCCTCGAGGCGGCCGGCGACTGGGAGGGCGCGGTCGAGCACCGGCAGCGGCTCCTCCCGCTCATCGAGGGGCAGGCGAAGTTCGAGAACCTCGTCGCCATCGGCGAGGCGTGCCGCGACCGGCTCCAGGATCCGTACCAGGCCATCGACGCGTTCCTCGGCGCCTCGCGCATCGATCCGACGTCGCTCCCGGTCACCGAGGCGCTGCTCGGCCTCTACCGCGAGACGCGCCAGGGGCAGAAGGCGGCCGACGTGCTCGGGCAGATCGTGGCCCGCCCCGAGGTCCAGGCCGATCCGGCGCGCGCCGCGAAGCTCCACCTGTCGCTCGCCCAGATCCTCCGCGACGAGGTGAAGGACGAGAACGCCGCGCTCGTCGAGCTCGACAAGGCGCTCGACAAGAACTGGCGGCTCGTCCAGGCGTTCGCGTTCATCGAGGAGACCCTCTCGAAGCAGCAGCGCTGGCCCGAGCTGGAGCAGGCGTACGTGAAGATGATCCAGCGCCTGCCCAAGACCCCCGACGCCGCCCAGGCCCGGATCTCGCTCTGGAAGACGCTCGGCGACCTCCACCGGAACGTGCTCCGCAACGAGGACGGCGCCCGCACCGCCTACCAGGTGGTCGCGCGCGCCGACCCCGAGGACGCGGTCGCGGTCGAGACCTACGCCGATCTCGCCGCGCGCAAGCCGGGGGAGGAGGGGGAGGCGATCGGCGCCTACCGGCAGCTGCTCAAGCTCGGGGCGAAGCCGGCCAAGGCGGCCCAGGCGCTGGTGAAGCTCCACGCGAGCCGGCGCGCCTACGACCGCGCCTACTCGGCCGCGCAGGTGCTCGTGAACCTCCTCGGCGTCCAGCAGGGCGAGGAGGTCCAGGTGGTCGGGCGGCTGCGCAAGTTCACGCGCGACCAGGCCGGCCACGCCATGGACGACGCGCTCTGGGCGCTCGCGCGCCACGAGCGCGTGGGCGGGCCGCTCGCGGAGATCATGACCTTGCTCGGGCTCCACGCCCGGCCGATCTTCGTGCAGAAGGAGAAGGACCTGGGCGTGAACCCGAAGAAGGACGAGCTCGACGTCGAGTCGTCCTCGCTCTTCTTCGTCAACATGTTCAAGTACGTCCAGCGGACGCTGGGCCTGCGCGGCCTGCGCCTGTTCCGCAAGGCCGAGGTGCCGGTGGGGCTCCAGTTCGTTCCCACCGCCCCGCCGGGCTTCCTCGCCGCGGAGGAGATGTTCGAGGCGCGCCCGAAGAAGGAGATCTGGTTCGCCATCGGGAAGGCGATGGTCTTCGCCCGGCCGGAGCTGACGATGGCGCGGCTCATGCCGCACGACCAGCTCGACATCGTGTTCCAGGCCGCCTGCTCCGTCGGGACCTCCAAGTTCGTGGTGACGGCGGACCCCCACCTGGTCGAGAAGCTGAAGCGCGATCTCGAGCGGACCCTCCCGGAGAACGTCCGGAGGAACACGCTCAAGCTCCTCGCCCGGGCCTACTGCGACGTCCAGCAACCCGGGGACGTGAGGTCCTACCTCGACGGCGCGGAGCTCACCTCCAACCGGATCGGGACGCTGCTCGCGGGCGACCTGGAGGTGGCGCGTCAGGCCGTGCTGACGGAGAAGGCGCAGGTTTCCAAGCTGCGGGAGGAGACGCGAATCCGCGACCTGTGCGTCTTCTGCGTGTCCGAGGAGTACGCGACCTTGAGAGAACGCCTCGGCCTCTCGTGCGTTGTACCTGGATGATGCGGACCCACATGACTCGAGCGCCGACGCGGCGGGGGTGGGGGCCCGGGCGAAGCCCGGGGGAGACAGCCCCCGTTCTCTTGACGCTGCGAGCGATCGAAAACTAGGATCTTTGCAGGCTTACCTCATGAAATTCTCCTGCGACCGCTGCGACGCCCAGTACATGATCTCGGACGAGAAGGTCGGTCCGAACGGCGTCAAGGTCCGCTGCAAGAAGTGCAGCAACGTCATCCTCGTCCGGCGCGCGGCGGAGAACGACGCCGCCGCCGCCGCGATGCCCGCGCCTGCCGCGGCGCCCACGCCGACCGGCGAGGGGCTGGACGCCGAGCTCGGCCAGGCGTTCGACGCCGCGTTCGGCGACGTCCCGGCGAAGCAGGAGACGCCCGCGGCCGCCGCGCGCGCGCCGGATCCGGACTCCACCCAGGCGGTCTCCGCCGAGGAGGCCGCGAACCTCGCCGCCCGCTCGGCTCCGCCGGAGCCTGCGGCGACCGAGTGGTACGTCGCCATCGGCCAGGCCCAGGTCGGGCCGCTCCCGCTCGCCGAGGTGCGGCGCAAGTGGGAGGCCGGCGACGTCGGGCCCGACTCGCTCGTCTGGCGTCCGGGCATGGGCGACTGGGCCCCGCTCAAGGGCGTCACCGACCTCGCCGCGTACC
>JAEYOU010000297.1 GCA_023411405.1 Pseudomonadota bacterium
GGGTCGGACCGAGAACGCCGACGTCGCCGACTACGCCGCGCGCGAGCTCGCGCTCGCCCCGGCGCCGCTCGACGGCCTGCTCGGCGCGGAGCTCGCCGGAGCGCTCGGCGCCCGCGGGAACCAGGTCGAGCTCTTCCCCCACCGGCACGGGACGGACGGGTTCTTCTTCGCGGCGTTCACGCGCGCCGGCTAGCGCGCGCGGCCGCGCGCAAACCCTCGCTTGCGCCCCAAGCGCGCTCGTCACGCGCCGTGCGATCCCGCGGTCCACGCTCGCGAACGGACCCACGACGCGAGGGGAACATGAACCGGCTCGGGATGATCGTGTGCGCCTGCGCGGCGGCCCTGGCGGCCGCGCCTGCGCGCGCCAACCTCTGCGACAGCGTCAAGGACGCGACGACGACCGCGGAGACGAAGCGCGACGTCGACTTCTACCAGCGGCTGTTCCCGCGGAGCACGTACTGGGGGAACCGCACCTGGAACGAGATCGTCCTGCAGTGCAACCGGCAGCGGGACACGAAGGGGAACGAGGTCCGGAGGATCACGGCGGCGGCGGGCGCGAGCGCGGAGCGCGACCAGCTCCTCGCGGAGGACCTCCCGCCCAAGGTGATCCGCGGCCACTACAACTTCTTCGGCACGGTCGCCACGCAGCTCAAGTACGTCTACGTGCTGAGCAAGGAGAACGGCGCGTGGCGGATGATCATCCCGTATCGCCCGATCCTGAACGACCTCGTGAAGGACCGGGTGGACCTGTTCATGGGGCGCCGCGACGTGGACCCGAGGACCCGCGCGATCGGCGCGCTCCGGCCCGACGGCCACGCCTGGGAGCTCTACGACAGCCTTCAGGTGGCGAGCCGCGAGAGCGCGCCGGCGCTCGTCTCGACCGCCCGGCCCATCGCCGAGACGCTCTGCGCGGAGACCACCTTCTTCGAGGGCAAGGAGCGGAGGTACGCAGGCCAGGGCGACGGGAACGCGTACAAGCGCGACCCGGAGAACGAGCACGTGAGCCTGGGCAAGCTCCAGTACGCGTACAAGAAGAGCTCCACGACGGTGTACGAGGGCTGCCGGGTCGAGGCGGGCCGCGAGCTCTGGTGGCGGCCGGACCCCGCGCGCTCCTCGGTGGTGCGGACGACCGCGCGGGAGTTCGTCTTCGACAACTTCGTGCGGACCGCGGAGGAGTACTGGACGGTCCCGGGCGTCTTCACGCTCGAGATCCTGATGGAGGGCCGGAACGACGGCGACTTCCCGGCGGAGCTCCGGAACCTGCTCCGGGACGGCGATCACCTCACGGTCCGGTTCGCGACGAGGTTCCCGGCGTACGGCTTCAACCAGATGTACAAGTCGAACCTCGTCCAGTTCAACAACTTCTCCACCATGACGACGGACGGCACGTACTGGCACGAGGTGGGCCACGCGTTCGGGCTGGACGACGAGTACGCGGGCGACGAGGACGGGAAGAAGAAGGGCGACTGCCACAACCCGACCTTCGCCTCGTTCTCCCCGGCGGACTACCAGATGTGCGACGCGGGCGACGACGACGTCCGGACGATCTATCACTACCTCGCCGCTTCACGGTACGTCACGAGGCAGAGCGAGTGCCAGCAGGACCACGACTGCGGCGACGGCTTCTACTGCAACCAGGGCGTCGATCTGAAGAAGAACGCCTGCGTGGCGCTGAAGGCGGACGGCGCCGCGTGCGACCTCGCCGCCGGCGGGCGGCAGTGCGCCAGCGGGAAGTGCCGGATGGGCCGGTGCTACACGCCCGCGTCGGTGGCGATGGGCGGCGAGTGCTGGGTGGACGACGCGTGCCGGGCCGGCAAGTGCTCGAGCGTGGATGGGACCCGGGGCTCCTGCGTCTGCAAGGAGGACCGCGACTGCGGCGACCCGGGGATGATGTGGTGCGACGCCGGGCTGGACACGAAGGTGAACGCCTGCCGGCCGAAGCTGGCTGCGGGTGCGAAGTGCGGCGGCGGCGACGCGTTCGGGAACGATCACAAGTGCAAGTCGGGGAAGTGCTCGGGGTTCCCGAAGTACGTGTGCAAGTAGGAGGGTGCGCCCGCGGCGCCGCGCCGGGCGGCGCCGCCTGTTGCCACGACCGGCCCCGGCGTGGAACGCTCCTCCCCGGAGAAGAGCGCCGGAGGGAGCGATGGATCGGACGAGGTGGGCAGCGATCGCGGCGGTGGTCCTCGTCGCCGCGGGGGGCGTCGCCGCCGCCGTGGTGGGGACGCGCGGCGGGACGGAGTGGATCCGGAGGAGGGTGACGCCGCCCGAGCCGCGTCGCGAGGTCACGGCGCGCGGCAGGGTCGAGCTCCGCCTCCCCGCGGGGTGGACGCGCGAGGCGGAGACTCCGTTCGACCTCCAGGTGTTCTCGAAGCGGCGCCTCGCGATGGCGGGCTTCTTCGAGTTCCACCGGCAGAACCTCGCGGCGGACGTGGCGCCCCACCACCTGCTGAAGGCCCAGGTGGAGGACCTGAGCTCGAAGCGCGACGACTTTCGCGCGATCGCCCCCGAGGAGCGGCGCGAGGAGGGGGACCGGACGTTCACCTCCGCGCTCCACTCCGGCAAGCACGAGGGCGCCGAGTACCGCTACCGGTACACGCTCGTGGAGTTCCGGGATCACCCGGAGGTCTTCCTCGTGGTCCTGCAGGTCGCGGCGCCCGAGAACTACCCGAAGGCGCTGCCGGCCTTCGACGCGCTCCTCCGCTCGGCCGCCGTGCTGCCGGCCCCCGCCGGATCGAACGTCGCCGCGGTGGCGCCCGCGGGCGCCACCACGGCGAGCGCTCGACGCGTGGCGGCGCCGAGCGGGCGGGTGGAGCTGCGCTTCCCCGCCGACTGGGTCGAGGACGGGGAGTCCGACTACGACCTGGAGCTCCAGACGCAGGACGGTCGACTCTCGGTGGCCATGAACGAGTGGCTCGGGGAGGACCTCGCGGCGGACGTGGCGCCGCGAGGCCTGCTCGCGCGCATGATCGCTCCGCTCGGCGAGGCCCGGAAGAACTGGGTCCAGGTGGGCCGCGAGGAGAGGGTCGAGGACGAGGATCGCACCTTCACGACGGTCCTGTACGCGGGCGAGTACGGCCTGCGCCGCTTCTACTTCCGGTACGTGCTGGTCGAGTTCTCGTCCGCGCCGGACGTGGTCGTGGCGTTCCTCCAGGTGGGATCGCCGAGCGAGTGGGCCGCGCACGAGCCGGTCCTCGACGCCATCACGCGCTCGGTGGTGACGAAGCCGGCGACGCCTGCGGAGCCCTGAGCGCGGGGTCGCTCGTCGTCTCCTCCGGCGCTGAGGACGTCGCCGCCGTCGGTTAAGCTCGGAAAATGCCGGAGCTCCCCGAGGTCGAGTTCGCCGCCCGCTGCCTGCGCCGCTGGGCGCGCGGACGGTGCGTCGAGGCCGTCCGGCTCGATCCGCGCGCCACGCGGATCTTCCGGCCGGCCACCCCGGCGGCGTTCGCGCGGGCGCTCCGCGGCGCGCGGATCGAGGACGTCCGGCGGATCGGCAAGCACCTCCTCGTCACGCTCGAGCGGGGCGGCGCGCCGCTCGGACTCCTCTCGCACCTGGGCATGACCGGGAAGTGGTTGCGCGGCCCGGACGGCGCAGCGCCGCCGCGCCACACACGCGCGCGCCTCCGGCTCGACGACGGCCGCGTGCTCCACTACCAGGACCTGCGCCTCTTCGGGCGGCTGCGGCTCGTGCCCGGGGCGCGGTTCGAGGACGTGCCGGAGCTGGCGGCGCTCGGGCCCGACCCGCTCGCGGAGGGGATCGACGTCGCGCGCCTCGCGGCCGCGCTCGCCCGGACGCGCCTCCCGGTGAAGGTGAAGCTCCTCGACCAGCGCCTCCTGCCCGGCGTCGGGAACATCCACGCCGGCGAGGCCTGCTTCCGCGCGCGGATCGATCCCCGCCGGCCGGCGCGGTCGCTCACGCGCGCCGAGGTGAAGCGGCTCGCCGGCGGGATCCTCGCGTCGTTCCACCTCACGCTCGACGCGGAGCGGGGGCCCGAGATCACCTACGTGGAGGAGGGGGGCGCGAACCCGTTCCTCGTCTACGCGCGCGAGGGCGAACGGTGCCCGCGGTGCGGGCGGGAGGCGATCCGCCGGGTGGTGCAGGCGGGGCGCTCGACGTTCTTCTGCCCGCGCTGCCAGGGGTGAGCGGCGGCACGAGAGGCGCGACCACTCCGGGTGACGGCCGACTCGCCTTCGCGTCCGCGATCGTCGCCGGAGATGCCATGGCCAGCCGGGTGGCTCCGACGCGTTCGCGACGCGGACGGCGGGCCCAGGGTGGACCCGCCGTCCGGGACCTCGGCGCGAGCGATCGACTACCAGTAGTAGAACCCCGCCCACGGAACCTGGCCGGCCGTGAACGAGAAGTAGTGGTAGCCGTCCGACCACCTCTGCGGCAGCGCCGCGCCGCACGCGACCGCGACGCCGTTCACCGACACCGTCCGCCCGGCCAGGTTGTAGCAGCCCCAGCCCGCGATGTTGGCGGCGGTCCGGTAGCAGACCGCGCCGGTGGTGTCGAAGTTGCCGCTGTTCCCCGAGGTGAGGGTGATCGCGTTCGCGCACGGCGTGCCGGTCGGCTCGGCGTCGAACGTCGCGGTGACGCCCTGGGCACCGGTCATCGTGACGGTGCACGTGGGGGCCGTGCCGGAGCACGCGCCGCCCCACCCGGCGAAGGTGGAGCCGCTCGCCGGGGCCGCGGTCAGCGTGACGGCCGAGGCGCTCCCGAAGCTGGCGCTGCAGGTGGTGCCGCAGCTCACGCCCGCCGGAGAGGACGTGACCGTGCCGCTGCCGGTGCCGGCGCGGGTCACCGTCAACGCGTACAGGATCGGGCTCGCGTGGAACGTCGCGGTGACGGCCTCGTCTGCATACGCCGTGACCGTGCACGTGGCCGTCGTGCCGGAGCACGCGCCGCTCCACCCGGCGAAGGTGGAGCCGGTCGCCGCGGTCGCGGTGAGCGTGACCACGGTACCGCTCGCGAAGCTCGCGCTGCAGGTCGGGCCGCAGTCGACGCCCTGGGGCGACGAGGTCACGGTGCCGCTCCCCGTGCCGGCGCGGGTGACGGCGAGCCTGCTGATGGAGCCGCGGTCGAACGTGGCGGTGACGGACCGCGCCTCGGTCATCGCGAGGACGCAGGCGACGGTGCCGGCGCACGGACCGCTCCAGCCGGTGAACAGGGACCCGTGCGCCGGGACCGCGAGGAGGGTGACGCTGGTCCCGGCGGCGAAGGTCCCGCTGCACGTGGTGCTGCAGCTCAGGCCGGCGGGCGAGGAGGTCACCATGCCGCTCCCGGTGCCGTCGCGGCCGACGGTGAGCGTGTAGCGCACCGGCGGGCCGTCGAAGGTGGCGGTGACCGAGCGCGCCTGGCTCATCGTGACGGTACAGGTGGCCCCGGTGCCGGCGCACGCGCCGCTCCAGCCGCCGAACGTGGAGCCGGAGGCCGGCGCCGCGGTCAGGGTGACGACGGCGCCGCTCGCGAAGGCCGCGCTGCAGGTCGCGCCGCAGCTCACGCCGGCCGGCGTGGAGGTGACGGTGCCGCTGCCCGCGCCGCCCTTCGCGACGCCGAGCGTGAAGGAGTCCTGGGAGCCGCCCGGCTTCCAGATCTTGAAGTTGCCGCTCGCGTGGAGGAGCGACATGAAGCTCAGCATGCCGTCGTAGTAGCGCCACTGGCCGGTGGGCGGGCTCAGGTTCCAGAGCTCGCGGACGAACTCCAGCCGCCGCGCGCGCGTGGCGGCGAGCGAGGCGACGCCGGTGCAGGCGACGAGCCCGGGCGAGTGGTCGCTCGAGAGCGGGGCGCCGGCGAGCGTGAACTGGTTCGCGTAGCTGGTGATGCCCTGGCCGTGGAGGAAGGCCTGGAGCCGGTCGGCGAGCACCGGCGCGTACGTGCCGGTGCGCCACCACGACCAGTCCATGCCCCAGTTCATGGCCACGCGCCACGCGTCGAACCGGAAGTCCCCGTGGCTGTTGGTGTCGTTGGGCGCGCCGGTGAACTCGGCGTAGTCGGGGCTCAGGCCCGTCGTCGCGTGCGCCGCCTTGGGGAAGAACGCGCGGCTCGTCGCGGCCGCGTCGAGCCAGAACTGGCGGTCCGCCGCGGTCTGGCCGTTCCATCCCGCGGCCCACCGGCCCCAGAGCTCGTAGAACGCGGGCAGGTGATAGGACGGATCGGTGAAGCTCGCCGAGCTGTAGTACGGGACGAAGACCACCTGCTGCTGCGTCCGGTTGAACATGCTCGTGACGCCCTCGAGGACGCCGGCGTTCATGTCCTCCTTGTGCAGCATGGTGTCGAGGATGGCGTTGGCCTCGGCGGTGTAGTCGTAGATGCCGGTGCCGTCGCCCCAGCGGTGCCCCGCGAAGAAGAGGGCCGTGGCGAAGTACTCCTCGCCGTCGGAGGCGGGGTTCTGGTCCATGATCGAGCCGCTCGTGCTCACCTGCCAGGCGAAGTAGCCCTTCCGCGCGCCGGACTGGTGCTGCATGACCGACTTCGCGAAGTTCCACAGGGCGTTGAACTCCGCCTGCTTGTCCATCTGGACGGCGATCATCATGCCGTACGACACGCCCTCGCTGCGGATGTCGTTGTCGCCGACGTCCTTGATGTAGGCGAGGGCGCCGTTCGCGTTGGTGCCGAACGGATAGTAGACGCGCCGGTCGTCGTCGGTGGAGGCGAACAGGCTGTTCCACCACTGGTCGAGCTTGGCCTGGACCTGGGCGTCGGTGATCGCCGGGTCCCACTCCTGGAAGAGGTTCCGGTAGGCGCCCGACGTCCACGCGCTCTCCGCGGGCGGGGCCGGCGGCTCGGGGGGCGGCGGGGTCGCGCCCTCGTAGGAGAGCTCGAACCAGTCGAGGTACGTGTCGGACGATCCGTCGTCGGCCTCCATCAGGAAGCGGACCGTCTTCGTGCCGGGAGTGGTGACGTCCCAGGTCACCTCCACGTCCGTGAACGCCGTCCCGGCGAAGGTGAGCCCCGCGACGCGGACCGCGTCGAGGTAGAGGCCGGCGCGGGCGGTGGCGGCGGCGCTCGACGCGCCGCGCACGACGAACCGGTAACGGCCTGCCTGGGCGAAGCTGGCCGGGGAGGAGACCGCGTCGTTGGTGCACAGGAGGCCGGCGTAGGTGGTGCGGGTGCTCGTGCAGCCGCCGGCGGGCGTCATCGCCTCGCCCTCCTGGTGGAGGACGAGCGTGGACGCGGAGGCAGGCGGCGACGCGGCGGCCGCGGAGCCGCCGCTCTGCTCGCAGCCCACCGCCACCACGGCGGCGAGGGCGAGCCCGAGCACGGCGGAGCGGGCGAGGCGCGAGGACATCGGGAGCCTTCCTTTCGAACGGAGATCGGGTGGGGTGCCTGACGGAACACGGGCGCGCCGGCAGGGCGGTGCAGCGTGATCTGAATCGATACGGAGAGCGATTACAGCGCGTTCGGGCGCGTGGTGCCAGCCCTCGATCGTCAACGCCGCGAGGCGTCAGGCCTTTTCACGATCCGTCGGCGTGGACCTGCGCGCCGTGTGAGCGTTCACGTGCGATCGTCACGTCCGGGGCCGCCGCTCGAGGCGGGGGCGCGGTCGAGCTCCAGGTCCGCGAACGACGCCGGATCCTCGATGGCCTCGAGGTGCGTGAGCACGTTCGCGTTCGGGATGGCGGCGCGGACGTCGCGCTCCACCTCCTCGAGGAGGTCGTGGCCGCGCTGCACGGTCCAGTGACCGGGGACGAGCACGTGCATGGTGATGAAGCGGCGCGACGCGGCCTGGCGGGTCCGCACCGCGTGGAACCGCACCTGCCGGTCGGCGTAGCGGGCGAGGACGTCCTGCAGCGCGCGCAGCTCCTCCGGCGCGATCGCGGCGTCCAGGAGCCCGTGCGCCGATCGCCGCAGGAGGCCGATCGCGGTCCGCACGATGTTGGCCGCGACCAGGAGCGCGAGGATGGGATCGAGCTGCCGCCAGCCCGTGATCGCCACCACGACGATCCCGGCGAGCACGCCCGCCGAGGTCCAGACGTCGGTCATGAGGTGGTGGGCGTCCGCCTCGAGCGCGATGGAGTGGTGCTCCCTGCCCGCCCGGAGCAGGACCCGCGCCACGGCGAGGTTCACGAGCGACGCCGCGGTCCCCAGCGCCACGCCGAGGCCGGGCTGCTCGAGCTCCCGCGGGTCCAGCAGGCGGCCGACCGCGGTCCAGCCGATCGCGAGCGCGGCCACGAGGATGAGCGCCCCCTCGACCCCGCTCGAGAAGTACTCCGCCTTGGTGTGCCCCCAGGCGTGGTCCTCGTCGGGCGGGCGCGCCGCGACGACGAGCATCGCCAGCGTCATGGCGGCGGCGACCAGGTTGACGAGCGACTCCGCCGCGTCCGAGAGCAAGCCCACCGAACCGGTGAGCCACCACGCCCCGGCCTTCAGCGCGATCGTCACGAGCGCCGCCCCGACCGAGAGCCAGGCGAAGCGCGTGAGGCTGGAGCGGGAGGGCGCGCTCATGCCGCCCTTGTGGCTCGTTTCGGGCCGGGGCGCAACCCGTGTCTCTCGCGGCGACTACCCCTCCTCCACCTCGAACTCGTCGTCGCCGAGCGGCACCGGATCACCCGGCTCGCGCGGGCCGGACGCGACGAGGTGCGGGTCCCCCTCGCGCACGAAGGTGACCTCCTCGACCGGGATCTCCGAGCGCACGAAGTCGAAGAAGGCCTCGCGCTTGTGGTCGTCCATGTGCGTGAACTCGAGGCCGAGGCCCGGGTTGGGCGGCGCAGCGCGCCAGCGGACGATCGCCTCGAGCGCGAACGGCTCGCCGGTCCTGGGGTGGATGACGGAGAGCTTGAGCGCGGTGCCGGGGGCCAGCGCGAGCGCGGTGCCGACGAAGAGGCCGCCCTTCGAGACGTTCCGGGTGTAGAGCTCCTCCAGCTCGCCGACGTCCCTGAGGTTCACCCTGAGAGAAGCGGCGTACCGCGGGAAGCGGCGGTGCACGGCGTCGGGGGTGCCGGGCGGGAAGACGGGGGGGGCGGCGGGCGCCGGCGCGACGGCACCCGCCTCCACGTACCGGATGAACTGGTTCCAGCGCTCGAGGTCGGCCGCGGCGGCGCCGTAGAACTGGATCCCCGCGCCCGGGGGTCTGCCGTCCTTCCCCGGGACGGAGCGCGCCACCATGCCGGTGAGCGCGAGCGCGTCGCCCTCGGGCGGCAGCGTGAACTTGAGCCGCAGGAGGTGGCGCTCGGGGAGCGGCGGGTCGGCCCGGACGAAGACACCCTTGAAGCTCACGTCCTCCGTCTGCGCGACGATCTCGCTCCGGCCGCTCACGAGGACCACCTTCACGTGAAAGGGGTACCGGCGGTCCTTGCGCTTCTCGATGCCCATCGATCGTCCCCGCGCGGCCGCTCCGGCCGAGAGGCGTTCATGATCGGGCAGCGGCGCTCGGGCCGCAAGCCGCGGCCGCGGGAACAGGGACGCGCCACCCACCCCGCCCGCAGCCGACACGTCTCCGGATCACGCTCGGTCTTCTAGCCTCGCGCCGGGAACGGTTGGCCGCCCACGAGCAGCTCGCCGATCTCCAGGCGCTGGATGCGGGCGCGCTTCACCGCCAGCGCCCCGATCGCGAGCGCGCCGACCGCGACGGCCCCGAGGCTGAGCGCGCCCACGCTCACCACGGCGAGGGCGGTCGCGACGCGCGTGAGAGCGCTCGCCGCCTCGGGCCTGCGGAGAGCGGTAGAACGGCCGGTGACGATCCGCGAGAGGACGTTCATGGCCGAACCATGGGGCGCCGCACACCGGCCGGCAATGCGCCCCCGGGAGACCGCCACGGCGTGCCGACGACGCCGGTGGGTCGGGTCGCCGGCGCTCTGCGTCGGCGGCCCGAACGGATCCCGCCCGCTCAGCGAGCCTCGCACACGATGTTGAAGGGCGTCTCCGTGGCCCGGCGGAAGCGCCGGAACCCCGCCTGCCCCGCCACCTCGCGGAGGCGCGCCTCGCCCGCCTGCGCCCCGAGCGCTGGCCCGTGTCCGGCGAGCGAGTTGGGGACGCAGAGGAGCGTCGACGCGGCGTAGAAGAGCCGCCCCACCGGGTTCAGGTTGTCCTCCACGTGATCTCCCGCCGCCGGCTCGACGAGCATCCACGCGCCGTCGGGCGCCAGCGTCTGCCGCACCCGGCGCGCGGCGCCGACCGGATCGACCATGTCGTGCAGCGAGTCGAAGTGGGCGACGAGGTCGTAGCCGCCGTCCGGGAACGAGACGGCGTCCGCCACCTCGAACCGGACGCGCCCGTCGAGCCCGGCCTCCGCCGCCCGCGACCGCGCCGCATCGATCGAGGCAGGGTGCGTGTCGAACCCGACGAACCGCGAGCGCGGGTAGGCCCGGGCCATGAGCACCGTCGAGGCGCCGTGCCCGCACCCGACGTCGGCGACGGAGCCGCCCGCGCGGAGCCGGGGCTCGATCCCGTCCAGCGCCGGGATCCACCTCTCGATCAGGTTCGCCGCGTAGCCGGGACGGAAGAACCGCTCGGTGCCCTCGAACAGCACGGGGTCCTGCTCCCCCCAGGCGAGGCCGCCGCCTGTGCGGAAGGCCTCGGCGATGCGCGCCTCGGCGCGCGTCATCGCCGAGAGCACCTGGAAGGCGCCCTGCACCGAGGCGGGGCTGTCGTCGGTGGCGAGGGCCACCGCCTGCTCCGGCGGGAGCGTGTAGCGGCCGGTGGACGGGTCGTAGGTCACGTACCCGCCCGCCGCCTGGTTCGCGAGCCACTCCTCGACGTACCGCTCGTGCGTGTCGGTCCGGGCGGCCAGCTCCGCCGGCGTCGCCGGCCCCGCGGCCGCCATCGCCCGGTAGAGCCCGAGGCGATCCCCGATCCGCACCAGCACCGCGCTCGCCGCGGCGCCGAGCTCCCCCACCACCTGCTGCACGAACGCCTCGAGCTTCGCGACATTCACCGACGTCATGGTCCTGCTCCCTTCCCCGTCCGGCCCTCCCGGAATGGGAGGTGCGCCGGACGAGGGGAGCTTGCGGCGCCCCCGTGGTCGCCCCCGTTGGAACCCGCGTGGAATCTGCAGCCGCCCTCGAGGAGGGCCATATGGGACTCCGGGAGGCGCCGATGCCCGCGGGGGTGGAGGCCAGCGCGACGGTCCGCGTGGAGGTGCTGGGCGACCTGCGCGTGCTGCGCGAGGACCGGGCGCTCGCGCTCCCGCCCTCGCGGCGAACCCGGGCGCTGCTCGGCTACCTCGCCGTGACCGGGCGGCCGCAGCTCCGCGGCCGGCTCTGCGACCTCCTCTGGGACGGTCCCGGCGATCCACGGGGCGCCCTCCGCTGGAGCCTCGCCAAGCTCCGCCCGCTCGTGGACCACGGGCGCCCGCGGATCGTGACCGAGGGCGACGCCGTCGCGCTCGCGCTCGCCCCGGAGGAGCTCGACGTGGCGGGGGTGCACGCGCTGCTCCAGGGTGGCGT
>JAEYOU010000314.1 GCA_023411405.1 Pseudomonadota bacterium
GGTACGCCTGGCCCTGGGCGCGGCTCGCCCGGTTCGCGACGTGGCCCGGCAGGCTCGCGTCGCAGCGGAGGTCGAGCGCGGCGAGCGCGGCGGGCGCGCGGAACGCGGCGCTCACGAAGGGGAGCGCGGAGGTGGCGAGCGACCAGCTCGCCTCGTCGACGAGGTCGGCGAGCTCCTCCACCGTCGCCGCGCGGCCGAGCTGCACCGCCGCCTCGAGCCCGCCGGAGTGGGCGAAACCGCCGGTGGGGAGGGCGGAGTCTGCGAGCTGGAGCAAGAGCCAGTTCGTCACGGGCGGAGCCCGATCTCCGCTCGCCCTTCGACAGGCTCAGGGCGAGCGGCTCTCGAGAACCCGCTCGTGGTGAGCCTGTCGAACCACGAGCCCTCGGGTCTAACGGAACGCGAGAACCCGCTCGTGGTGAGCCTGTCGAACCACGAGCCCTCGGGTCTAACGGAACGCGAGAACCCGCTCGTGGTGAGCCTGTCGAACCACGAGCCCTCGGGTCTAGCGGAACGCGAGAACCCGCTCGTGGTGAGCCTGTCGAACCACGAGCGGTGACGGAACGTGCCAGGCATCGGGCGCCTAGAACAGGAAGTACCGCTGCCCCAGCGCCACCCGCTCCGCCGGCTCGCACCGGAGGAGCACGCCGTCGGCCCGCACCTCGTACGTCTCGGGGTCGACCTCCATCCGCGGCAGCGCGTCGTTGAGCTTCATGTGGCGCTTCCCGATGCCGCGACACCCGCGCACCGCCTCGATCTGCTTCGTGAGGCCGTACGCGTGGACGGTGCCGGTCTCGGCCGCGAGGCGCGAGACGAACGCGACGCTGGTCGCGCCGGTGGCCCGGCCGAACGCGCCGAACATCGGGCGCATGGCGACGGGCTGCGGCGTGGGGATCGAGGCGTTGGGATCGCCCATCTGCGCCCAGGCGATGAAGCCGCCCTTGAGCACCAGCTCCGGCTTCGCGCCGAAGAACGCCGGGCGCCAGAGGACCAGGTCGGCCAGCTTCCCGACCTCGACCGAGCCCACGAGGTGGGACAGGCCGTGCGCGATCGCGGGGTTCACCGTGTACTTCGCGACGTAGCGGCGGATCCGGAGGTTGTCGTTGTCGCCGCGCTCCTCGGGGAGGCGCCCGCGCTGCCGGCGGAGCTTGTCGGCCGTCTGCCAGGTGCGCGTGATCACCTCGCCGACGCGGCCCATCGCCTGCGAGTCGGAGCTCATCATCGAGATCGCGCCGAGGTCGTGCAGGAGGTCCTCCGCGGCGATGGTCTCGCCGCGGATCCGGCTCTCGGCGAAGGCGAGGTCCTCGGGGAGCGAGGGGTCGAGGTGGTGGCAGACGACGAGCATGTCGAGGTGCTCGTCGAGCGTGTTGACCGTGAACGGCCGGGTCGGGTTAGTCGACGACGGGAGCACGTTGGGCTCGCCGCAGACGCGGATGATGTCCGGGGCGTGGCCCCCGCCCGCGCCCTCGGTGTGGAAGGAGTGGATCGTCCGGCCGGCGAACGCCGCGATCGAGTGCTCGGCGTTGCCGGCCTCGTTGAGCGTGTCGGTGTGGATCGCGACCTGGACGTCCTCCCGCTCCGCGACCGAGAGGCAGGTGTCGATCGCCGCCGGGGTGGTGCCCCAGTCCTCGTGGAGCTTCATGCCCATGCAGCCGGCGCGGAGCTGCTCGCGCAGCCCCTCCGGCCGCGCGGCGTTGCCCTTGCCGAGGAGGCCGACGTTCACCGGGAGCGCGTCGAGCGCCTGGAGCATGAGCTGCGCGTGCCGCGCGCCGGGCGTGCAGGTGGTCGCGTTGGTGCCCGTGGCCGGCCCGGTGCCGCCGCCGAGCATGGTGGTGACGCCGCTCGCGATCGCCTCGAACGCCTGCTGCGGGCTGATGAAGTGGATATGGCTGTCGATGCCGCCCGCGGTGAGGACCATCCCCTCCCCGGCGATGCACTCGGTCCCCGGGCCCACCACCATCCCCGGCGTCACGCCGGCCATGACGTCCGGGTTGCCCGCCTTGCCGAGGCCGGCGATGCGGCCGCCCTTCACACCCACGTCGGCCTTGAAGACGCCGACGTGATCGACGACGAGCGCGTTCGTGATCACGAGGTCGAGCACCTCGTCGTCACCGACGCCGGCCGCCTGGCCCATGCCGTCGCGCAGCACCTTGCCGCCGCCGAACACGCACTCGTCGCCGTAGGTGGTGTAGTCGTGCTCCACCTCCGCGACGAGCGCGGTGTCTCCGAGCCGGATCCGGTCCCCCTTCGTCGGGCCGTAGACCTGCGCGTACTGGCTCCGCTCCATCGTGCGGCTCATCTCAGCCCTCCTCTTCCTGGTGCGCGAACCCGCGGGCCCGGGCCGCCTCGAGCGCCCTCCGGCGCCCCTCCTCCGAGACCGGGCCCGTCGCGAGCGCGTTGCCGCCGCGGATGACCCGCGCGCCGGCGATCTCCACGAGCTGCACGGTCCGGGTCTCGCCGGGCTCGAAGCGGACGGCCATGCCGGCGGGGACGTCGAGCCGGCGCCCGTAGGCGCGCGCGCGATCGAAGCGGAGGTGCGGGTTGGCCTCGACGAAGTGGTAGTGGCTGCCCACCTGGATCGGCCGGTCGGCGAGGTTGGTGACGCGGAGGGAGATCGCCTCTCGCCCCTCGTTGAGCACCACGACGCCCGGCGCAGGCAGCACCGCGCCCGGGCGCTCCTCCTCGTCCGGCCCCGGCGCGGCGTCGCCGAAGACGGCGAGAGCGGGCACGGGCAGGAACGAGCCGTACAGCGCCAGCGAGAGATCGCCGTCGAGGGCGGCGATGGGGTGGTGCACGGTGACGAGCTTCGTGCCGTCGGGGAACGTGCCCTCGACCTGCACCTCGGAGACGAGCTCCGGGATCCCGGGGAGCACCTGGCGCCGCCCGAGGAGCCTCCGGCCGAGGTCCATGAGCTCGGAGACGCGCCGCCCGTCGCGGATGAGCTCGAGGAGCTGCGTCGCGATGAGCGCGACCGCCTCGGGGTGATTGAGGCGCACCCCGCGCGCGAGCCGCTTCTGGGCGAGGAAGCCGGCCTGATGGAGGGTGAGCTTGTCGAGCTCGCGTGGGGTGAGGTTCACGTGGTCTCCCGTCTCACGGCCTGCGGAGGAGCGGATCGCCGTCGAGCGGACCGGCGAGGAAGGCGAGGTGGGCGCGGAGGGCGGCCAAGCCGGCCTCGACCGAGCGCGCGGCGACCCGGAGGAGCACGCCGCCGGCGAGCGGGCT
>JAEYOU010000337.1 GCA_023411405.1 Pseudomonadota bacterium
AGTTCCGCCTCCGCGCCCCGGCGTCCGCCGCGCCGGCGGTCGCGGCGGCGGTGGGCCGCGCCGGCCTGCGCCTGCACGCGCTCCTGCCGGAGCGGCGCGATCTGGAGACGGTCTTCGCCGACGTGAACGAGGAGGTGGCCCGTGTGGCGTGAGCTCCTGCTGGTCGCCCGGAAGGAGTTCCGGGCCTTCTTCGCGAGCGCCGCGGCGTGGCTCTTCCTCGCCGCCTGGCTCGTCGCGACGCTCTTCGTCTTCTTCTGGGTGGAGACGTTCTTCGCCCGCAACCTCGCCGACGTCCGCCCCCTCTTCACCTGGCTCCCGCGGCTCATGATCTTCCTCGTGGCCGCGCTCACGATGCGCGCCTGGTCCGAGGAGCGGCGCGGCGGCACGCTCGAGACCCTGCTCACGTCGCCCGTACGGCCGGCGAGCCTGGTCCTCGGCAAGTTCCTCGCCGTCCTCGGCCTCGTCGGCGTGGCCCTCGCGCTCACGCTGCCGATCCCCCTCGTCGTCGCCCAGCTCGGGTCGCTCGACTGGGGCCCGGTCGCCGGCGGCTACGTGGCGGCGCTCCTCCTCGCCGCCGCCTACGCGGCCGTGGGGCTCTGGTCCTCGGCGCGGACCGACAACCCGATCGTCGCGCTCATCGTGACGACGCTCGTGTGCGGCCTGCTCTGGGCCGTGGGCGCGCCCATGGTGACGAACCTCTTCGGCCACGGCGCGGGCGGGGTCCTCGCGCTGCTCGGGACGGGCCGCCGGTTCGAGTCGATCCTGCGCGGCGTCCTCGACCTGCGCGACCTCGCGTACTTCGCCTCGATCGTCGGCGTGTTCCTGACCCTCAACCTCCTCCAGCTCGAGCGGCTGCGCTGGGCCGGCAACCCCGCCCGCCACGCGCACCGGCGCGCCGCGTGGCTCGCGGGCCTCGTCGCCGCGAACTTCGCCGCCGCCAACCTCTGGCTCGCCCACGTCCCGTGGGCCCGGGTCGACCTCACCCGCGGCGGCCAGTACACCCTCTCCGCGGCGACGCGGTCCGAGCTCGGCAAGCTCCGCGAGCCGCTGCTCCTGCGCGGCTACTTCTCCGCGCGCACGCACCCGCTGCTCGCCCCGCTCGTCCCGCAGCTCCAGGACGTGCTGCGCGAGTACGGCGTCGCGGGCGGCGACGGCGTGCGGGTCGAGTTCGTCGATCCGCAAGGCGACCAGGCCGCCGAGGAGGAGGCCGCGTCGCGCTTCGGCGTGCGGCCCACGCCGTTCCAGACCGCCGACCGCTACCAGGCCGCGGTGACCAGCTCCTACTTCGACGTCGTGGTGGCGTACGGCGACCAGCACGTCGTGCTCGGGTTCCGCGAGCTGGTGGAGCTGAAGTACCGCGGGACCGAGATCGACGTGGTGCTCCGCGATCCCGAGTACCTCCTCACCGGCGCGGTCCGGAAGGCGGTGACCGGGTACCGCGGCGGCGGCTCGCCGTTCGACGCCCTCGACGCGCCGGTCGCGTTCAAGGCGTACGTCTCCGCGACGGAGCGCCTCCCACCCGCGATCCGCACGCTCCGCGCGGACCTGGAGGCGGTGCTCGCCGACCTGGGCAAGCAGGCCGGCGCGAAGCTCACGGTCTCGTTCCACGATCCCGACGCCGACGGCGGCACGGTCGCCGGGGAGCTGCGCGAGCGGCACGGCCTCGCGCCGCTGGTGGCGAGCCTCACCGATCCACGACCGTTCTGGTTCTCGATGGTGCTCGAGGGGAAGGGCGAGACGGTGCCGCTGCCGATCCCGGAGAAGCTCGACCGCGAGTCGCTCAAGAAGACGATCCAGGCCGGCGTGCAGCGGCTCGCCCCGGGCGTGCTCCGCACGGTCGGGCTCGTCGCGCCGCAGGCCGACCCGCGGTCCGGCGGGAGCGGCTACTCGATGCTCGAGCGGGTGCTCGCGCAGGAGGCCCGGGTCCAGCCGGTGTCGCTCGACTCCGGCCGCGTCCCCGAGGACGTGGACGTGCTCGTCGTCCTCGCGCCCAGCGCGCTCGGGGAGCCGCAGCGGTTCGCGATCGACCAGTTCCTCATGCGCGGCGGGAGCGTCGTCCTCGCCACCTCGCCGTTCGACGTGCAGCTCCAGGGCGGGGTCACCGCCGGCCCGGCCACCTCGGGCCTCGAGGAGTGGCTCGCCGCGCACGGCGTGACCATCGGCAAGACCCTCGTGCTCGACCCGCAGAGCGCCGCGCTCCCCGTGCCGGTCCAGCGGTTCGCCGGCGGCCTCGCGATCCAGGAGTACCAGCTCCTCCCCTACCCGCACTTCCCCGACCTGCGCGAGGACGGCCTCGAGAAGGCCCACCCGGTGACCGCCTCGCTCGGCCAGCTCACGATCCCCTGGGCCTCGCCGATCGAGCTCGACGCGAAGAAGCTCGAGGGCCGCACGGTCGTGAAGCTCCTCCGGAGCTCGGCCGAGAGCTGGACCTCGGAGTCCACGAACGTGGTCCCCGACTGGCGCGTCCACCCCGAGACCGGCTTCGACGCGCCCGCCGAGCGGGCGGCGAAGGTGCTCGCCGTCGCGGTGGAGGGCCCGTTCGACTCGGCCTTCAAGGGCAAGACGCCGCCCGCCCCCGCGGGCGGCGCGGAGGCGTCCCCGTCGAGCGTCGTCGAGCGGTCGCCCGCCGGCGCGCGCCTCGTCGTCGTCGCGAGCAACGAGTTCGCCTCCGACGAGACGACGAACCTCCTGTCGGAGGCGCTGCGCTCGCTCTACCTGAAGCCCATCGAGCTCCTCCAGAACGTCGTGGACTGGTCGGTGGAGGACCCCGCGCTCCTGGCGCTGCGCGGCCGCTCACGCTTCGCCGCGACGCTCGTCCCGCTCCAGGACGGCGCGCGGCGCGGCTGGGAGTACGCCACGTACGCGCTCGTCCTCGGCGCGCTCGGCGCCGTGTTCGGGTGGCGGAAGGCCGTCGCCCGCGCCGACCGCCGCCGTCACGCCCTCGTCCTCCAGGAGGTGAAGCCGTGAAGCGCCCCATCCGCAACCTCACCGTCCTCCTCGCAGCCCAGCTCCTCCTCGCGGGCGGCCTCGCCTTCGCGCGCGTGCAGCGCGGCGGCGTCCCCGCCGGCGCGCCGCTCCTCGCCTTCGACAAGGCGGCCGCGGACCGCGTCGTCGTCGAGGGACCTGCCGGCGCGAAGGTCGAGCTCGTGAAGGCGGACGGCGGCTGGAAGGTGGCCAGCCGCGGCGGCTTCCCCGCCGACACCGCCAGGGTCGAGGGGCTCCTCGACCGGCTCGCCGGCCTCCGGCGCGCCGAGCCCGTCGCCACGACCGCCGAGGCGGCGGCCCGGTTCAAGGTCGCCGACGCCGACTTCGAGCGGCGCGTCACCGT
>JAEYOU010000367.1 GCA_023411405.1 Pseudomonadota bacterium
GGGGTGGGGCCCCGACGGCTCCGCCGCCGGGGCGGGGCGGCACGCCCCGCTAGAAGGTCTGGACCACCCGCCCCCAGAAGTACCGGCCCGCGGAGTCGTACGTCGGGTCGGTGTTGTTGTCGGCGGCCGTGAAGACCATCGGCGGAGGGCTGTCGAAGACGTTCCGGACGCCGGCCTGGAGCGCGGTCGTGCCGGCCCCGGTCCGGAGCTGGTAGCTCGCCGCCGCGTCGAAGACGAGGTTCGCGGAGACGCGCCGGGTGCGCCGCGGGGTCTCGACGCACAGCCCGTCACCGCACTCCTCGTAGGAGCCGACGTAGCGCGCCGTGGTCGAGGCCGCGAGGCCGCCGCGCTGCCACCCCAGCCCCGCGTTCCACCGCCACCGCGGCAGGACCAGCGGAGAGAGGCCGTAGGTGCCCGCGGCCTCCGTCACGGAGCCGTCGGAGAACGTCTTGTCGAAGCGCAGGAGATAGCTCGCGTCGACCCCGAGCTCGATGGTGCCGAGCGACCGCGCCGGGACGCGCCAGCGCGCCGCCACGTCGACGCCGCTCGTCCTCGTGCCGCCGATGTTCCCGAGCCGGTCGTCGACGAACTCGATCGCGCCCGTGACCGGGTCCCGGTGCACGCGGGCGCAGTACGCTGCGTCCGAGTCGGCGGGGTCCGCGGTGTAGCAGCCGTTCAGGATCACCTGCGTCCCGATGAGATCGACGGTGTTCTCGAGGTCGATGTCCCAGTAGTCCACCGTCAGGGAGAGGTCCCGGACCCAGCGCGGCTGGAAGACCACGCCCGCGGTGAGGATCCGCGCGGTCTCGGGCTCCAGCTCGGTGTTGCCGCCCCTGAGCGTCCGGATGGACTCGTCCGTACCTCCGACCTCCGCGGGGCACAGGGGGCTCGCGCCCGGGGTCGCGCACGGGTCGCTCGCCGTGGGGTAGGCGTCCGACCCGCCCTGGTAGAGCTCCAGGACGTCGGGCGCCCGGAAGGCCGTCGACCAGGTCCCACGCAGCGTCACGTCACGGACCGGCGCCCACCGCGCCCCGAGCTTGTAGGTGGTGTGCGCGCCGAAGGTCGAGTACCGGGCCATCCGCAGCGCGGCGAGGAGCTCCACGTCGTGGAGCACCGGCCGGCCGCTCACCAGCGGGAGGGAGAGCTCGGCGAACCACTCCGCCGTCGCGTAGCGGCCGGAGACCGCCTGCTGGCTGCCGCCGGTGCTCTCGCCGGAGGAAGTGACCGGATCGGGGAAGTAGCCGCCCGACTCGCGCCGGTAGTCGACCCCCGCCGCCAGGCTCGCCGGGCGGTCGGCCCAGAGAGAGAAGAGCGCGCCGCTCGAGGTGAACGACAGGACCTGCAGCTCGTTGACCCCGTCGTCCATCCCGGTGAAGCCGATCCGCCGCCGCTGCTCGGGCGTGACCGCGCCCACCCCGTGCAACAGGTCGATCGGGACGCAGTCCCCGATCGGCGCGCCCGGCGTGCCGCAGGTGGGGACGCCGCCGTCGAGGTGGCTGGGGCCGACGGCCGCGTCGAGCGCGGGGCCGCGGACGAGCCCTTCGAGCCGGGCGTGCGAGGAGTTCCGGCCGAAGAGGTACGAGAGCTCCCATCGCCAGTCCCGCAGCGGCCCGGCCCACGCGCCCAGCGCGCCGTCGAGCCCTGCCACGATCCGGAACGTGTTCTGCTCGGTGTGGAAGACGCGGCGCCCGAACTCCATCAGGCGGCGGCTCAGCAGGAGGTCCGTCCTGAGCTCGTTCGAGAGGCTCTGCCCGGAGACGAGGACGTCGACGAGGTCCGGCGGGTTGAGCGTGCTGGACCGCCGGTTGACGAACGACGCCTCGTAGAAGGTCCGCACCGCAGGGAGGAGCTGGTAGTTCCCCGCGCTGAAGACCTGGAGCCGGCGCGCCGGGGTGAGGAGGTAGAAGTCGTCCTGGAAGTTGTACGTGTCGTCCGGGCTCCAGGGCCGGTACGCACCCGTCTCGGGGTCGTAGACGAAGAGGTTCTCGCCGCCGCCCGCGATGTCCTCGCACGCGGCGCGGAGCGCCGGGGTCATGGCGCCGGGATCGCCCGCGCACACGCTCTCGTCCCAGATCGAGAGCGCGCCGTTCCCGGTGTAGAAGCTCCCGCCTGGCACGACCGCGCCGTGCTCGAAGTCGTAGGAGAGCGGCTGCGCGGCCCAGCCCCGGGCGTTCCCCATGATCGGCCGCTGCTCCTGCCAGCCGGCGGAGAACAGCGCACTCCCGCGCTCGCCCGTGATCCCCGTCGAGAGGGAGAGGTCCACGCTCTGCGCATCGCCGCGGCTGGAGACGCCGCCCAGGGCGCTGAGCTGCGTCCCCTCGAACCGGTCCTTGAGGATGACGTTCACGACGCCCGCGATCGCCTCGGAGCCGTAGATGGGCGACCCGCCGTCCTTCAGGACCTCGACCCGCTCGACCGCGGCGAGGGGGATGCTGTCGAGGTCCACCACCGTCTCCCCCGTGCTGCCGGAGACCATCCGCCGACCGTTCACGAGCACGAGCGTGCGCCTCGAGTCGAGGGAGCGCAGGTTCACCCGCACCTGCCCGTCGTTGCCGCGGTTGGCCCTGGCGTTGAGCGCGTTCCCCTGCGAGGGCAGCGTCTGGAGGAACTCCCCGAGCCCGACGACGCCGCTCTCCTCGATCTCCTCGCGCTCGATGACCGTGACGGGCGCCGGCGTCGTGAGATCCTTGCGGCGGATGCGCGAGCCGGTGACGACCACCTCGTCCACCTCGCCCCCGGCGGCCGCGAGCGAGACGTTGGCGCGCAGCGTCACGTTCTCCTTCAGGACGAGGCCGGCACGGCGGTAGGGCTCGTAGCCGGACATCGCCACCGAGAGCGCGTAGGTGCCCGCGGGGAGATCCGGGATCGTGTAGAGGCCGCCTGCCTCGGAGAGGACGGTCTGCCTCTCCTCGATCGCCGGCCCCTCGACCTGCACGGTGGCGCCGACGACCGGCTTCCCCGTCCTCGCCTCGGTCACGGCGCCGACGAGGGCGCTTCCCGTCTGGGCGCGCGCCCCTCCCGCGAAGAGGAGCGCGACGGCGAGCCCGAGCCAGGCGAACCGGTCGGGCCGGCGTGGGGAGAGCGCCATTTCGTTGCCTCCGGGCAGCAGCCCGCGCGAGTGAACCTTCGTGGTTTCCCGGTCTTAGGACCCCGCCGGGCAGGCTGTCAAGCGAGGGGCCGGCTGCATGGGCGGCGAGCCGTTTCCGACGGGATGCCGCGAACTGTGATCGGGCACCGCACGGGCGCGGGCGCGGGCACGGAGGAATTGACTTCAGGGGGGGGGGCGCATAGAGCGGCGGGCGCGTGTTCGACGAGGTGACGAGGCGTGAGCGTGGCGCGGCCCGGAGGGCCCGGTTCGTGCTCGGCTCGACCGTGCTCCAGGCGCTCGTCCTCGGCGGCGCCGTCGCCACCGGCGCCGCGCTGGGCGCGAAGCACGTCGAGGAGCGGCTCGTCCCGGTCACCTTCGTCCCGCCCGCCCCCACGCCGCCGGCGCCCACCCCCGAGGAGGAGAAGCCGCCCGGACCCGCGGGGACACCGATGCCTGCCGCGCGCCCGCGCCCGAAGCCGCCCGAGGCGAAGCCCCCGGAGGTGGAGCCGGCCCCTGCGCCGAAGCTGGTCCAGCCGCGCGAGATCCCCCAAGCGTTGCCGCCGGCGCCCGTGGAGCCGCCCGCGCCCGCGCCGAGCCCGGGCGCGGAGGACGGGATCGTGG
>JAEYOU010000377.1 GCA_023411405.1 Pseudomonadota bacterium
GGTCCGAAGCCCGCGCCCCCGCCCGGGATCCTCGAGCTCCAGGCCGCGATCCGCGCCGCGCCGCCCGCCATCGCCGCCGCGCTGCGCGAGGCCCAGCCGCAGCTCGTGCTTCACTTCGGGAGCGCCCTCTCGATCGACCTCCGGGCCGGCGCCCAGGGCCTGGAGCTCTCGCTTCGCCCCTCGGTCACGCTGGACCGGGTCGCCCGGGCAGAGCTCCCCGGCCTCGTGGAGGCGCTCCGCGCGCACGGCCTGCGCGTGACCCGCGCCGAGGTCCGCCCCGGCCCGGGCAAGCAAGGACCTCGCGAGCGCGTTGACGGTTCCCGCCGCGTCCGCTAGAACGCTTGGCCTGCGGTACGGCACCGTCGCCAAGTGGTAAGGCTAGGGTCTGCAAAACCCTCATCTCCGGTTCGAATCCGGACGGTGCCTCTCGCTTCTCCCCTCCGACCGAGCGTGAACTGCCGCCCCGACACCGGGGGCGGCGTGTCCCTCGGGGCGGCCGTTCGTTCCGCGTGCGGCGGCAGGCGCGCCCGGATGAGCGCGCGCGAGCTGCGGATGCTCGAGCCCACCCCTGCTCCCCGACTTGAATCGGCGCATATGGCAACGGCTCCCAGTCCACCGCCCGATCCTGTTCAGCGTCGCTGACAGGACGGTCCCCTTCTTGCGCCCCTCGAGTACCCTTTACTGCGCCTTGATGCGGTAGGTGATCTCCTCCGTGTGCTCCCTCGGCACGAAGATCCGGCAGGACACGCGGCACGTGATCTCGCTCATCCCCATCTCATCACGATCGGGAGCCAGGTACTTGCCGCTCTGCTCGAGCACCCGGCCGCAGCGGGGCGTCTCGACCCGGCAGGTCGCGTCAGTCTGCGAGTACAGCGGGTCGGTCTCGCCCGGCGCCAGCGTCACGGTATTGCAGAGGACGCCTCCGCAGTTCTTGATCGTGACCCCGTGCCGCTTGATGCACGCCAGATGCTCGGCTAACTCGGCGAATCCATATGCCCGGCACTCGCTGGCGGCCCTGTTCACCTTCTCTCGTGAGGAGCCGCAGGCGGCCAGAGCGAGCAGCAACGGGACAATAGCCTTCCGGCTCATGTGTGCCCTCCGCGTCGTGGCGAGGCCGTCACTGGTGGTGAATCATATCACTTCTCAGAGGAGTTAACGATTCGTCACCCGCCATACTTCCGCGTGGTGAGTCGGGCGTCCGTGACTGGATTCAGCAGTTCGTCCCTTCGCAACCCTGAGCGTCTGCCGGCGTGCAACGCTTGCCCGAGCGCTGCCCGCAGCCCCTCGTCCGCCGCACAATAGGATGTCCAGGACGCGTCGACGGCGCCCCTCACCCGATCCGCACCCGCAGGTACCTTCGCTTCCCGACCTTCACGACGAACGTGCCGGCGGGCAGCGCGGCCTGCGTATCCGTCGCGCGCACCCCGTCGATCGACACGCCCCCCTGCGCGACGAGCCGGCGCGCCTCGCCGTTCGACGCCGCGAGCCCCGTCTCGACGAGGAGCTTGGCGAGCGGAACCGACGGCGCACCCGCGAGCGCGACCGCGCGCTCGTCCAGCTCGTCCGGCACCTCACGCCGCGCGTGCACCTGCGCGAAGTGCGCCTCCGCTCGTGCCGCGGCCTCGGCGCCATGAAACCGCGCCACGAGCTCCTTCGCGAGCGCGACCTTCGCGTGCTTCGGGTGGCCGGCCCGGAGCTCCGCGAGCTCGGCGGAGGTCCGCGTCGAGAGGAGCTCGTAGTAGCGCCACATCAGCTCGTCGGTGATGCTCATCAGCTTCCCGAACTGCTCCTCGGGCGGCTCGGCGATCCCGACGTAGTTGCCCAGCGACTTGGACATCTTGGCGCCGGTGATGACGCCGGTCGCGGGATCGACCTTCGCGTCCAGCCCTTCGAGGAGGGGGCCGGTGAGGACGACCTGCGGCGCGAGCCCGTAGTCCGGCATCACCGCGCGCCCGACGAGCAGGTTGAACAGCTGGTCCGTGGAGCCCAGCTCGACGTCCGCCTGGAGCGCGACCGAGTCGTAGGCCTGCACGAGCGGGTAGAGGAGCTCGTGCAGGGAGATCGGCCGCTGCTCGGCGTACCGCCGCCGGAAGTCGTCGCGCTCGAGCATCCGGGCCAGCGTGGAGCGCGACGCGAGCCGGATGAGGTCGGTGGACGGGAGGGGCCCGAGCCACTCCGAGTTGAAGCGGACCTCGGTCGCCTCCGGGTCGAGGATCTCGAAGACCTGCTTCCGGTACGTGTCCGCGTTCGCCGCGACCTGCTCCGCCGAGAGCGCCGGGCGCGTGGCGTTCCGGCCGCTGGGATCGCCGATGCGGCCCGTGAAGTCGCCGATCAGGAAGACGGCGGTGTGCCCGAACTCCTGGAAGCGGCGCATCCGCGTGAGCAGGACGGTGTGGCCGAGGTGGAGGTCGGGCGCGGTCGGGTCGAAGCCGGCCTTCACGCGGAGCGGCGTCCCGGTGTCGTACGACCGCTGGAGGCGGTCGCGGAGGTCCTGCTCGAGGTGGAGGTCCACGGCGCCGCGCGTGACCTCGCGGAGCTGCTCCTCGGGGGTGGCGCGCCGGAGCTTCGTCTGGGTGTCCATCGGATCGGTTCCTCGCTGGGGTGGGCGGATCGGTGGGGCAGAGGCGTTCCCCCCGTCCAGGCCCGAGCGATCTCGAAGGTGCGCGGTGGTCTCTCGCTACGCGCGGGGGCCCACCCAGCGCCCAGGCCGGGGCGGGGGGCCGAGATATCGACGCGCGTTCACGCAGCAGAGCGACACGCACAGACGATACGTGAGCGCGGGTTCGCGCGCAACCGGCGCCTCACCGCGTCCCCGCCAGCACCGCCGCGAGCCGTCTCCGCAGCGCATCGTCCTCGAACCCGTCCGCGCCCGTTCGACGGGATCCGCAACGGCGTTCGAAACCAGGCGCTGGCAACCACGCACCGAGAGTGACGGAGCGTACACGGCCTCCTCGCGCGTTCGAGCGTCGCCGGGTCTCGGGACAGCCGGCGCGTTGCCGCGGCGATCCGCCGGAGGGTACCCTCTTCGTAGGGAGCGCCGTGCAGACCGCATACGATCAGAGGCGACCGCGCGCACTGCTGGTGGACGACGACCCCATCGTCCTCGCGATCCTGTCGTCGCTGCTCGGCGAGCTCGGGATCGAGTGCGTGCAGGCGCGAGACGGCCGGTCGGGGCTGCGGCAGCTCACCGAGGACCTCCTCTCGCTCGACCTCCTCGTCACCGACCTCAACATGCCGGACCTCACCGGCGACGCGCTGGTGCTCGCGGTGCGCGAGCTGGGCGGCGAGCGCGACCTGCCGATCGTGGTGGCGAGCTCGTTCCTCGACGCGGGCCGCGCCGAGGCGCTCCGGGTGGCCGGCGCGAACGCGGTCGTGGACAAGTCGCGCGGCCTCGGGCCCGTGGCGGCGGCGGCCCGCTCGCTGCTCGCCGCGCGCGGTCAGCTCGACTCCGCCCCGGGCGAGCTGGAGGCAGCGCTCCAGGGCGTCGCGGAGGCGGAGCCCCGCCCGACCCCGGTGCCGCTGTTCCGGATCCCGCTGGCGCGCGCACGGCATTAGCTGCCCGTGCCCGGCACCGCTCGTGCTTCGACAAGCTCAGCACGAGCGGAGAGGAGCGAATTCGGCCGCTCACCCTGAGCCTGTCGAAGGGTGAGCCTGTCGAAGGGCGGGCCGGGACCACGGTCAAGTGGTCCGCCCGGCCTCCCCCAGCTCCGCCACCGTCCGCGGCCGCTCGCGCTCGACGTTCGCGCGGAGCCAGCGCACGGTCTCGGCCAGCGTGTCCTGCGGATCGCGCGCCGTGAACCCGAGCTCCTCCTCCGCCTTGCGCGCGTCGCAGTACCAGAAGTGCTCGCCCATCTCGACGGAGGCGGCGTCGATCGACGGCTCGGTCCCGCGCCAGGAGGAGAGCTTCTCGAGGAGCTTCACCCCCGCGACGTTGACCTTCGAGGGCAGGGCGACGCGCGGGGCGGCGACGCCGGAGAGGCGCTCGAGGCGCGCGAAGAACTCCCGGAAGCTCATGTTGGCGCCGCCGAGCAGGTACCGCTCGCCGGGGCGGCCGCGCGCGAGCGCGGCGGCGAAGGCCTGGGCGGCGTCGCGGACGTCCACGAACGAGAGCCCGCCGCCGGGAAGCGCCGGGACGCGGCGCTTGAGGAACTTCCAGACGACGTCCGTCGACGAGAGCCGCGTGTCGCCCGGCCCGAGGAGGAGCGAGGGGTTGAGCACGACGAGCTCCAGACCGGCGTCCCGCGCGATCCGGAGGGCGGTCTTCTCCTGGTAGATCTTGGAGAGGTAGTACGGCCAGGCGGCAACCTCGCGGAGCGGGTACGGATCGGTCTCCGTCACCGTCCGCTCCTCGCGGGAGACGGCGATGGTCCCCGAGGTCGAGGCGAGCACGACGCGCCGCACGCCCGCGGCGGCCGCGGCCTCCAGGAGCACGCGCGTGCCCTGGACGTGCAGCGCGTAGAGCTCGTGCGGCGCGCCGGGATCGAAGTCCACGCGCCCGGCGAGGTGGTAGACGGCCTCGACGCCCTCGAGCGCGCGGCGGACCGCGTCGGCGTCGCCGACCGAGCCGCGGTGCACGCGCGCGCCGAGCCGCTCCGCCTCGGGGGCGGCGGAGCGCTGGAGCAGCCGGACCTCGTGCCCGGCCTCGAGGAGGAGGGGGACGAGCGCGGTGCCGAGGAAGCCGGTGCCGCCGGTGACGAGCAGCTTCACGGCTCCTCCCGCGGGGCGCCGAGGAGGGCGCGTTCGTGCGGAGACTGGTCGTGCGCGGGCGGGGGACGCGGGGCCTCTTCGTCGGTGCTCGCGTCACCCGCTCGCCGTTCCCCTGAGCCTGTCGAAGGGGCAGGGCGAGCGGGGCGTTCGCGGACCGCGCCGGCCCCGAGCGCCTCGTCCCGCAGCCGCTTGACGGCGTCCTCGATGAGGGCGGTCGCGAACCGGTAGGACTCGCCGCGCGTCGTCGCCTTCTCCCCCGCCTCGCGCAGCGCGGCCACGGGGATGGGGAGCCCGATCCGGACCTCGAGCGCGCCGCGCTTCGGCAGGCCGCCGCCGGGCGGCAGCGCGTCGTGCGTGCCGGTGAGGTGGACCGGCAGCACGTCGACGCCGGCGGTCAGCGCGAGGTAGCCCGCCGTCGGGAAGAACGGCTTGAGCGCGCCGTCGCGGCTCCGCGTGCCCTCGGGGAAGATGAGCAGGTGGTAGCCGCGCCGCAGCGTCTCCACGGCCGTGCGGAGGCTGGTCTTGAGCGAGCCCTCGCGATCCATCGGGATGAGGTTCGTGAAGTTCTCGAAGTAGGCGCGCTTCACCGCCGTGTCGAAGAAGTAGTCGCGCGCGGCCAGCGCGGCGAGGCGCTCGCCCTCGTCGCCGAGCGCGACCTTCACGAGCCCCATGTCGAGGTGGCTCGCGTGGTTCGAGACCACGAGCACGTTCCGGTCGTGGGGCACGTGGCCGGCCCCGACGACGGCGGTCTCGTAGAACCCCTCGTAGAGGAACCGCTGCCCGGCGGAGAGGAGCCTCCGCCCGAGGCGCGCGACGGCCTGCGGCACCTGCAGCTCCTTCTCGACGGCGCCCGCCCGCCGGGAGGGTGCCGCGGGGGCACGCACCTCGCCCCGCCGGACCGCGCCGGAGACGAGCCGGACGAGCTCGTCCACGGTCTGGACGGCGTGGAGCTGGTCGGCGGCGTGCGCGGGGACCCCCGCCTCCTCGAGCGCCGCGGTGAGCTCGGTCAGCATGAGCGAGTCGAAGCCGAGGTCCCCCTGGAGACGGGCGGTCCCGGTCACGGCGGAGCGCGGCCGGCGCGAGACCTCGGCCAGCAGATCGAGCAGCCAGGCCTCGCCGCCGCGCTCCTCGCGCGCGCGGCGCGCGCCGGCGCCCTTGGCGGCGGCGGCCTCGAGCTTCACGAGCTCCTCGCGCACGAGCGGCCGCTTCACCTTGCGGGTGGCCGTCTTGGGCAGGTCGAAGTCCACGAGGTGCCACACCCGCGCCCGCGCGTGGAACGGCAGCTCGGTGGAGACCGCGCGCAGGTGCGCCTCGATCTCGGCCCGCACCTCCGCGCGCGGCCGCTCGCCGTACTCCGGGACGACGAGGAGCGCCACCTTCTCGGCGGTGCCGTCGGGCAGCCCCACCGCGCACAGCTCCTTGACGAGCCCGGGCTTCCGGTACCGCTCCTCGACCTCGTCCGGGTAGACGTTCTTGCCGGTCGCCTCGATGATGACGTCCTTCTTCCGGCCGACGAGGACGAGGTTCCCGCCCTCGTCGAGCCGGCCGAGGTCGCCGGTGCGGAGCCACCCGTCTGCGAGCACCTCGCCGGTGAGCGCAGGATCCACCCCCGCCTGTTCGCCGCCGCGCCAGTAGCCCATCATCACGTTGGGCCCCTTGGCGAGCACCTCCCCGACGCCGTGCGCGTCGGGATCCTCGATCCGGAGCTCGACGCCGGGGAGCGCCGCGCCCACGCTGCCGAGCGGCGCCTCGCCGGGCTTGCCCACGGCGAGCACCGGGGCCGCCTCGGTGAGGCCGTACCCCTGGTAGAGGTCGAGCCCGAGCGCGCGGAAGGCGTCCTGGATCTCCGGGTCGAGCGCCGAGCCGCCGGAGACGAGGAACCGCAGCCGTCCGCCCATCTTCCGGTGCACCGGCCAGAAGAGCAGCTTGCCGAGGTTCCAGCCGAGCTTCGAGTCGCGGAGCGCGCCGTTGCCCTTCCGGAGGAGCTCGAACGCCTGCTCGACCAGCCCGGGCTGCGCCGCCAGCTCCTGCGTGATCCGCCGGTGGAGGAGCGACCAGAGCGCGGGCACGCCGATCATCGCGGTGACGCGCCCGGAGCCGAGCGCCTCGCCGATGCGATCCGAGGTGAGCTCGTCCAGGTACTCGATCTCGGCGCCGCGCGCGAGCGGCACGAGGAGGCCGCAGGCGAACTCGAAGGTGTGGTGGAGCGGCAGCACCGAGAGGAGCCCGTCGCCCGGGCCGAGGTCGAAGGTCCCCTCGAGCTTCGCCACCAGGCTCGCGAAGTTCCGGTGCGAGAGCATCACGCCCTTGGGCGTGCCGGTCGTGCCGCTCGTGAAGATGAGCGAGGCGAGGTCCTCGGGCGAGGGGCGCGCCGACGGGACCGCAGGGCCGCCGGCCAGCGCCTCGCCGAGCAGGACGAGCCGCGCGCCCGGCACCGCGCCGGCCGCCTTCTCGCGGAGCCCCGCCACGCGCTCCGCGACGTCGTCGGAGACGATCGCGATCCGCGCTCCGGCCGAGCGCCACAGGTTCACGAGCTCGGCCTCGGTGAGCTGCGCGTCCACCGGGACGGCGGCGGCGCCCGCGCGGAGGATGCCGAAGTACGCCACCGCCCACTCCGGCCGGTTCTCCGACGCGAGCAGCACCCGATCCCCGCGCTTCACGCCGCCCGCGGCGAGGAAGGCGGCGACGCGATCGGAGAGCCGCCGGAGCTCGCCGTAGGTCACCCGCTCCTTCGCCGCCCCGCCCATGCGGAACGCGACCCGGTGCTTGTGCTGCTCGGCCGAGGCGTCGAGGAGCTCGAGGAGGTCGTGGTGGGTCTTCACCCCGTGGACCTTCTTCTCGCGCTGCTCGTCGAAGGACCGGAAGACCCACTCCTCCATGCCCTTCATGTGGACTTCCATCCAGTACTGGCGCCAGTCGAGCGCCTCCGGATCCCAGGGCAGGCGGGCGCGGTCCTCGGGCGCGAGCCGGTCCCGGAGCGCCCGGACGCCGGCGCAGCGGAACACGTACCGGTTGTCCCAGACGAAGGGCAGGAACAGCTCCCACATCGCCTGCGTCTGCTCGAGCTTCCGCGTCCACTCGTCGATCTCGTTGCCGACGCCGTGCAGGAGCGCCGACAGCCGCGGCGTGCCCCACCGCGGCGCCTGCTCGTCGATGAAGCGGCGCGCGCGCTGCGCGAGCGAGAGGAGCGCCGGCGTCGAGAACGTCTCCCAGTGCTTCTTCGAGGTGGAGAGCGGCTCGATGCGCGCCAGCACCTTGTTCCAGGTGGCGTTCCCCTCCTCGCGCTTCTTGAAGAAGCGGCGGCGGTAGAGGGCAGTGAGCTCGACCGCCCGCGTCGCCCAGAGCGGGTTCACGTCGCCCGAGGCGAGGTGGTAGACGCGCGAGATCGGGGCGCACGGGGTGTCGGGCTTCGCCGCGGCGCCCTTCTCGGCGCTCACCGCTTGCACCAGCTCCGCGCCGGCCAGGATGATGCCGGCCGCGACGAGGTCCACCGGGACGACGTCGAGGATCGCCTTCTCGCCCATCGGGAAGGTGCGGTGCCCGCGGAGCCCCATGAAGGCAAGGGGTGCGCTCGTCGTGAACCCCTCGTTCCAGCCCGCGAACGGGTAGCGGAGGGCGCTCTCCACGATCGACGGCCGGACGATCGCGTGCGGGACCCCGCTCGCTGCGATCGCCTGCTCGCCGAGCGACTTCGTGTACGTGTAGGTGTTGGGCCAGCCCCAGTGCTGGGCGCGCTCCATGCCCAGCTCGACGAGGCGCTCGGAGAGCCAGAGCCGCTTCTCGCGGCCCATGGCGAGCCGCAGCGCCTTCTCGTCGTCCGGCGGCCGCCCGGCCTCGCGGAGCCGCTCGCGGGCGCGCTCGCGGAAGCGCGACTGGAGCACGCGATCCTCGGCCTGGGCGCGGACCTCCGCGATCCGCCGCTCGGCGTCGGCGAGCTCGGAGTCGACCCCGAAGTCCGCCGCCTCGAGCTCCGCCCCCTTGGTCCGCTCCACCGCCCCGGCGCGCCGGGGGAAGTAGCCGACCACCGGCTCGTCCTCGAACACCACGCCGTCGCGGTTCCCGGCGACGAAGCAGGTGGAGACGTGCACGAGCCCCGCCCCGAGCGTGCGGCAGAGCTCGACCGCGTTCCGCGCGCCGTGCACGTTCACGCCGAAGGCGAGCTCGATCGACGGATCGAAGTCCACGAGGCCGGCGGAGTTCACGACGAGGTCGAGCCCGGCGAGCTTCGCGAGGTCCTCGGGCGCGAGCCCGAGGAGCGGGCTCGACACGTCGCCGGCGAGCGGGACCACCTTCTCGCGGAGGAACGCCTCGTACCGGTCGCCGTGCTGCGCGCGCAGCGGATCGAACGGGCGGTGGTGCGCCACCTTGCCGAAGAACCGCGCCTCGGCCGTGCCCCCGGTCCCGGGGCGGACGAGCACGTAGACGCGCCCGAGGCCCGGGTACCGGTGGAGCAGCATCGAGAGCGCGACCTTGCCCACGAAGCCGGTCGCGCCGGTGACGAGGAGGGTGCGCCCCTGGAGCAGCTTCGTCACGTCCAGCGCCGGCGGCCGCGGCGCGCCGGCGGCCTTCGCCCGCTGGTGGGGCCCGGACGCCCCGTTCTTCTTGCCCGTGCTCATCAGCCTCACCCGAGGTTCTGGGTCATCACGATGGGCGGGTGGTGGAGCATGGCGATCTCCGCGCCGCGCCCGTGGAGCGAGCGGGCCATGTCGACCGCCTCGGAGAGCGTCTCGGCGGTGTCCCAGCCGAGCAGCTTCGGCACGTGCGCGTTGTCGGCGCCGACGGCGATCACCTTGCCGACGTGCTGGCGGCCGTTCTCGCCCCAGTACCACATGAAGAACGGATGCGCGCCGTGGTACGCGTTGCCCGTCCGGTACAGGTGGACGTAGGTCGGGTTCTCGGCGAACTCGCGCTCGTACTTCGCCTCGAGCACCTTCGAGTCGCGGGTCTCGGGCAGGAGCCGGTGGAAGAACTCGATGTACGACGGGTGGTGAACGGGGTCGAAGGCGTCGGAGCAGGGGTGCGTGACGATGAGCGTCCCGCCCTTCTTGAGGAGCGGCTTCCCCCGGTAGAAGTTGAAGAAGTAGCCCCAGGCCATGAGCTGCAGGAGCAGCGGGTTCAGGATCGAGTTCACGTTGTACGGCGTGATGAACGGGATCCCCATGATCGCGACGTCGGCCTGGAAGTCGACGTCCACCAGGTACTGGCCCCAGCTCGCCTTCAGGATCTCGGCGTGGGCCGGCTCGGTCTTGCCCGCGTGGACGGCGATCACCTCGTAGGCGGCGGGGACGGCGTGGAACATCTTCCGCTTCGCCGCCGCGGGCAGGCCCTTGAGCGCGGCGCGCATGCCGGCGAGCTTCAGCCGGTCGAGGTCGCCGTAGGCCTCCTCGCGCTTCATGAGGAAGTCGAGCGGGCCGTCGAACATCCGGTTGTTGATGGTCGTCTCGATGTGGAAGACGTTCAGCTCGCGATCGATGACCCGGCCGATCCGGTCCACGGAGCGGTGCATCTCCGACCGCTCCGGATCCATGTACGAGTGGCTGTGCGCGATGTGGTGCGGCGTGTGGTGCGCCTTCACGCCCTCGTAGTTGGTGAGCCCGGTGCCGACCGACTTGTGCCCCCCGTCCATCGGGACGAGGTTCAGGTTCACGTAGATGAGGAGGTCGGACTCGGCCGCGCGCCGGTTGATGATGACCTTCTCGCCGTGCGGCGTGGTGCCGAGCACGACGTGGCCCTCGGGATCCTCGGCGTCGTGGTTGTAGTACCGGTCCGGGTAGAAGCTCTCGAAGATGGCCGAGCCGACCATCCGCTTCATCTCCGCCGCGGTCATGTGGCGGTGCAGGGCGACCGCGATGACGAGGTGGACGTCGTCCACCCCGGAGTCGGCGAGCAGGGGCAGGATGACCTCGAGCACCTGCTGGCGCACGTCCGGGGTGCGCATGGGCGGCAGCGGCAAGGAGATGTCGTCGAGCGCGATCGTGACCTTCATGCCCGGCCGGAGCTGCGCGTGCAGCGGATCGCAGCCGTGCGGGGCGTTGATGGCCTTGCGGATCGCCGCCTTCACGTTGGGGAGCCCCTGGACCGGGGGCTTCGGGAAGATGACCTTGGTCCCGAGCGGCAGGTCCTCGACGAGGAGGTCCTCTCCGGAGAAGAGGACGCGCGGGGGCGAGTCCCGGTCGGTGACGACGATCTGCTCGGTCGTCTCGTAGAACCGCTCGAGACTCCGGGGCGAGCGCATGGTTTCTACGCCTCCGTGGTGTTGAGGATGGGCCACTCGTACGCCCGCGCCACGCCGGCGAGGCGGACGTCGGGGTTCACGGCCGCGGGGTGACCCACCACCGCGAGCATGGGGTAGTCGGAGAACGAGTCGGAGTAGGCGAAGCTCTTCTCCAGCGCGACCTCGTGCTTCACGCAGTAGTCGCGGATCGCCTGGGCCTTGTGCGCGCCCTCGATGATGGGCGGGATCACCCGGCCGGTGGCGACCCCGTTCACGAACCGCATGCGGTTCGCGATGAGGTCGTCCGCGCCGAGGTGCTCGGCGAGGCGACGGACCGTGAAGTCGAGGGCGCCGGTGACGAACACGATCCGGCACCCGGCGCGGCGCACGCCCTCGATCAAGCTCGGCGTGCCCTCGTAGATCGCCGGCTTCAGCACGTCCTCGAAGAGTTCGTCGGCGAGCGTCAGGAGCCGGTCCTGCGACTGCCCCTTGTAGTAGCCGTAGAACAGCTCGTTGAACGTCTTCCGGTCGATCCGGTCGGCGGCGAGGAAGACCGGCACGGACAGGACCGTCCGCGCCGTCTGCCAGGCGGTGCCGAGGATCGACCCCTGGTTCATCGCGTAGAAGGCGAACGAGTGCACGATGTTCGTGCGGACGAGGGTGCCATCCACGTCGAAGAACGCGGCCTTGGAGAGCGGCTGCTCGGACATCGCGGGTGGTGTATGTCGGCCCCGGCGCGGTTGGCAAGGACGACGCGAACCCTCTCGGGGTGAGGCGTTCGGGTTGCGCAGTCGTGCCGCAGCGCGGCGTCCCGCGTGGGCCGTTCGCGGGGGGTTCGCGGTCAGTCGCTACAACCAGCCGTGATCCACGTACCAGCGCGCGGCGCGCCCGATCGACGCTGCGAGCGGCGTCGCCGCCTCGAACCCGAGCCGCGCGCGCGCCTTCGAGGGATCGCACCGCCAGCCGGGAGCGAGGACCTGCGTGGCCAGCTTGCGGTTGAGCGGCAGGCGCCGACCGATGAGATCGGTCACGGCGTCGGCCGTTCGCGCGACGGCCCGGAGGAGCGCGGGCGGGATGGTGACCCGCCGGGTGGGCCGCCCGAGCGCGCGGCCCGCCTCGACCATGAGCTCCTGCGCGTCGGTCGGCGTCGGCGAGGAGAGGAAGAAGGCCTCGCCGGCGGCCTCGGGTCGCTCCGCGAGGAGCGCGAACCCGAGGGCGCAGTCGTCGACGTCAATCCACGAGAGCGGGCGCGGCGCGCCGCCGAACCCGAACGCCCACCCCTTCGCCGCGATGGTGAAGAAGAGGAGGTTCTCGCGGTCCCCGGGCCCCATGATCCGCGGCGGGCGCGCGACGGCCACCGGGAGCCGGTCCGCGTACGAGAAGGCGATCCGCTCCGCCTCGGCCTTCGACGCACCGTACGGCTCCGCCGGCGCGAAGGGCGCGGTCTCGTCCACCGCGTCCGGCGACGGCGCGATCGCCGCGCGCGAGCCGGCGAGGACGAACCGCGAGAGCTCCGGCGCGGCCGCGAGGCAGGCCTCGAGCGCCGTCCGGGTCCCCTCGGCGTTGACCCTCATGAACTCCGCCGTGTCGGTCGAGCGGCGGATCCCGACGAGGTGGATGACCGCGTCCTGGCCGGAGACCGCCGCGCGGAGGACCGCGGGATCCAGCGCGTCGCCCGCGACCGGCTCCGCGCCGAGCGCGCGCTGCTCCTCGGACGCCGCGCGATCGAGCGCGCGGACCTGGTGGCCGCGCGCGAGGAGCGTGCGGACGAGGGCGGTGCCGAGGAACCCGGCCGCGCCGGTGACGAGGATGCGCATGGGCCGGATGGGAACCACGGGGGGAGGGGGGCGTCAATGGGGAGGGTGGGGGAGCGTAGAAGGGGATGCGTGTGGAGAAGCCGGGTGCGGGACCGGGAGCGGGAGCGTTGGCGGGAACGGGGGCGGGGACGAAGCCGGGGGACGGAGACGGCGGCTCAGCCTTCCGTCGAGAGTGCGGACCGCAAATCCTGCGCGGGGAATGGCGACCAAGATCAAGACCGAAGGCCTTGACGCTCCTCACCCGCGGCGCGATCGTCGGCCACTCCGCGAGCGCGTGAGGGAACAGCGACATGATCGACTATCGGTACGACCACCGGACGGTGCAGGGCTTCATCCTGTCCTCCATCTTCTGGGCCGTCGCCGGCATCCTCGTCGGCCTGCTCATCAGCGTGCAGCTCTGGTACCCGGACGCGAACTTCGCGCCCTACCTGACGTACGGCCGGCTCCGCACCGTCCACACCAACGGGCTCACGTTCGGCCTCGGCGTCGGCGCGATCTTCGGGCTCACGTACTGGATCGTGATGCGGCTCTGCAAGCGGCCGCTGCTCTTCCCCCGGCTCGCGCGGCTCCAGCTCTGGCTCTTCAACCTCGGGATCGCCGCCGCCGCCGTGACGCTCGCGATGGGGTACACCCAGTCGCTCGAGTACGCGGAGCTCGAGTGGCCGCTCGACCTCGCCATCGTCGTGCTCTGGGTGCTGTTCGCGGTGAACGTCTTCGGGACGATCCTGAAGCGGCGCGAGGAGCAGATGTACGTGTCGCTCTGGTACGTCATCGCGACGGTCGTGGCGGTGGCGGTCCTCTACCTCGTGAACAACCTCGCCGTCCCCGCCGGCGCCTGGAAGAGCTACCACCTGTTCGCCGGCGTCAACTCCGCCAACGTGCAGTGGTGGTACGGGCACAACGCCGTCGGCTTCGTGTTCACGACGCCGATCCTGGCGATGTTCTACTACTTCCTGCCGAAGTCGACCGGCCTGCCGATCTACAGCCACCGGCTCTCCATCGTCGCCTTCTGGTCGCTCGTCTTCGCGTACCTCTGGACCGGCGCGCACCACCTCGTCTACACGCCCGTCCCCGACTGGCTCCAGACGCTGGCGATCGTGTTCACGCTGTTCCTCATCGCGCCGAGCTGGGGCTCGGTGGTGAACGGGTACTACACGGTCGGTCAAGACTGGTCGAAGATGCGGTCGAGCTATCTCACCAAGTTCTTCGTCCTCGGGATCACGTTCTACGGCCTCCAGACCGTGCAGGGGCCGACGCAGGCGCTCCGGGTCGTCCAGCAGCTCGTGCACTACACCGACTGGACGCCGGGGCACGTGCACATGGGCACGATGGGCTGGGTGGCGCTCACGGTCTGCGCCTCGATCTACTACGTCGTCCCGCGGATCCAGGGGACCGAGATCTACTCGGAGCGGATCGCCAACGCGCACTTCTGGCTCGTGCTCGTCGGGCAGCTCCTCTTCTCGATCACGATGTGGATCACCGGCATCCGACAGGGCTGGATGTGGAAGGCGATGGACGGCGACGCGCTCCGCCACCCGAGCTTCGTCGAGACGCTCCAGGGCAACTACCCGTTCTGGATCCTCCGGACCGTCGCCGGGGTGATCTTCGCCGCGGGCATGGTGCTGTTCGCCTACAACGTCCTCAAGACGATCCAGAAGGGCAGGGCGCTTGCGCGCGCCGCCGCCCCCGCGCAGCCCGCGCCGGCGAGCGCCGCGTAGGAGGTCGATCATGATTCTTGACCACGTGGACCGTGATGCAGGATGGGGGGCCCCAGCGAAGCTGGGGGGAGGGGCGGAGCCCCTCCTCCGCGGGGCAGCCGCGCGCAGCCGCGAAGCGGCGAGCACGGCGCGGGGCCCCGCGCAGCAGGGGTGGGGCCCCGACGGCTTCGCCGGCAGGGCGGGGCGGCACGCCCCGTGTGATCATCGGGAGCCAGGATGAACGCCTCCATCTACAGGAAGCCGGTGGCCTTCGCGGTGGCCGCGACGGTCGTGGTCCTCGCCGGCACGATCGCCACCATGGCGTACCCGATGCTCCGCGCGGACATGCACCCGCGCGTCGAGGGCCTGAAGACGCTCCGCCCCCTCGAGCTCGCCGGGCGCGACGTGTACCAGCGGGAGGGCTGCACCACCTGCCACACGCAGACCGTCCGCCCGCTCCGGAGCGAGGTCCTGCGGTACGGCGGGGCGAAGGCCCAGGAGAAGGGGGCGCAGTACTCCATCGCCGGGGAGTTCGCCGACGATCACCCGTTCCTCTGGGGCTCGAAGCGGACCGGCCCGGACCTCGCGTTCGAGGGGTGGCTCCGGCCGGCCGCCTGGCACGGCCCGCACCTCATCGACCCGCAGCACGTGGTCCCCGGCTCGAACATGCCGCGGTACGCGTTCCTCGCCGGGCGCGCCATCGACGGGTTCGCCATCCAGGCCCACATGCGCGCGCTCCGGAAGGTCGGCGTGGATTTTCCGCCGGACGAGATCGAGAACGCGCCGCGCGCGCTCCAGGGGAAGACGGAGCTGGACGGGCTCGTCGCGTACCTCGCGTCGCTCGGCAAGGCCGTGGATCGCGGTGGGGCCAAGGTCGTCGTCGAGGCCACCCCCGACCAGCCCAACCCGATGGCCGGGAACGCCGCCGCGATCGCGCGCGGCAAGGCGCTGTACGCGGAGCGGTGCGCGAGCTGCCACGGCGACGACGCGCGCGGCATCGAGGGGGCGATCCCCGGCCTCGTGGACGACGTCTTCCTCGGCGTGCAGGGCGACCTCCCCGACGCCGCCTACTTCGCGATCGTGAAGGGCGGCAGCGACGCCAAGGCCGCGATCGGGCGGCCGGGGTCGCCGGACGGCGGCATGGAGGCGTTCGCGGGGCAGCTCCCCGACGACGGGATCTGGTCGATCGTGGCGTGGCTCCGGACGCTGAAGCGGGCGGAGTAGGAGGAGATCATGGTCGAGCACGAGCGCCACGAGCTGAATCTCACCCCGACCGAGGGCGACGGGCCCGTCCCGCTGGGCTGGCGGCTCCTGTTCTGGGGCCTCATCGCCTTCGGCGCGTACTACCTGTGGGCGTACACGCCCGCCTTCACCGGCTGGACGCAGGCCGGCGAGGTGGACGGCGCCGCCGGCGCGGGCGAGAGCGTCCTCGCCACCATCCTCTTCACCACGCTGGCGGTGATCGCCGCGGGCTCGATCCTGTTCACCCGCGCGCGCAGAAGGCGGTGACGATGGACCCCGAGACCGCGTACCTCGTGCTCGGCGCCACCCTGTGCGCGGCCCTCGCCGGGATCTGGCTCTTCTACTTCTCCCGGCGGCGCAAGGGCCGCGTCGAGGCCGCGAAGTACAAGATGCTCGAGGATGACGAGCGCTGAGCGAGACGGGGCACGGCGGGACCGCCCGCGGCGCATCGGCCCGTGGCGGCGCGCGGCCGGCCTCGCCCAGGCCGTGGCCTTCCTCGGGCTGCCGTTCCTCCGGGTGAACGGGGAGAGCGCGCTGCGGCTGGACGTGCCGGCGGGCCTGCTTCACGTTCTCGGCCTGTCGCTCGCGGTCGACGAGGCGTTCGTGGTCCTCCTCGCCCTGCTCGCCGCGACGTTCGCGTTCCTGCTCGGCACGGTGGTCCTGGGCCGCGCCTGGTGCGGCTGGTCCTGCCCGCAGACCGTGCTCTCCGAGCTCACCGCCTGGGCGCTCCGCCCGGCGCGGGGACGCCTGCGCCGGCCGCTCGGCCTGGCGGCCGTCGCGTGCCTCTCCGCGGTCTTCGCGGCCGCGTGCCTCTGGTACTTCGTCCCGCCGCTGGAGTTCCTCGCTCGCCTCGCCGCGGGCCGCCTCGGGCCGGTGCTCTCCTGTTGCTGGGCCGCCCTGGGCCTGGTGCTGTTCCTCGACCTCGCCCTCGTGCGGCAGGTGTTCTGCGCCACGGTCTGTCCGTACGCGCGGCTCCAGGGCGTGCTCCTCGACGAGGCGAGCCTCGTGGTCGCGTACGACCGGGCCCGCGCCGCGGACTGCGTGGACTGCGGCGCGTGCGTGCGAGCCTGCCCGACGGGCATCGACATCCGCGACGGCCTCCAGCCCCAGTGCATCGCGTGCGCGGCGTGCATCGACGCCTGCAGGCCCATCATGCAGGGGCTGCGGCGCGGCCCCGACCTGGTCGGCTACTTCCTCGGCGCCCCCGGGGCGCGGCGCCCTGCGGCGTCCCGCGCCCGCAGGCTGCTGCGCCC
>JAEYOU010000393.1 GCA_023411405.1 Pseudomonadota bacterium
GTACCGCGTCGTGGCGCAGCGGGTGGCGCGCGCGAAGGACGGCGCCGGGTACTTCGGGACGATCGCCGCCGAGGAGACGGTGGAGGGCCCGGTGACGACGGCGGTCCTGCTCCGGTTCGAGCGCGGCATGGCCATCGCCGGCAAGGTGGTCGAGGAGGGGACGGGTCGCCCGCTGGCGGGCGTCGAGGTGGCGGCCGCCGACGAGGTGCGCGACGCCGCGATCGGTCCGGGCGACGGGCCGCCCGCGCGCGCCGGAGGCCTCGCCGTGACCGACGCCGACGGCCGCTTCGAGATCCCGAACCTGCGGCCGCACCGGCACCGCCTCTCGTGGGCGCTCGAGGACCACGTCGCCTCCGAGGGAGGACGCTGGACGCGCCCGATGGAGACGGGCCTCGTCCTGACCATGCGGCGGACGGCGCAGCTCTCCGGCCGCGTGAGCGGTCACGACGGCGCCCCGCTCGACGACTTCACCGTGAGCGGGCGGACCTTCCGCGCCGCCGGCGGAGCGTTCGCGCTCCCGATCCAGCGCGCCGGCCCCCAGACGCTCCGCGTCGAGGCCGAGGGCCACGAGCCGCTCGTGAAGGAGGTCACCCTCGACGACCAGCGGGACCGCGACCTGGGTGAGCTCCGCCTCTCGCGCGGGCGCACCGTCCGGATCTCCGTCCTCGTCGCCGCGACCTCGCAGCCGGTCCGCTCCGCGGAGGTGCAGGTCGGGAACGCCGCGCCGGACAGGCCCTGGACCATCGGGCCGCTCCTCGCCCGGGGCAGCACGAGCCGCGACGGCACGGTGTCGCTCGGCGGCGTCCCCGCGACCTCGCTCGACGTGCTCGTCTCCGCCGACGGGCTCGCCCCTGCCCTCGTCCCCCTCGGCGCGGGCGCGACCGATCTCACGGTCCGGCTCGACGCGGGCGGACGGATCGAGGGGATCGTCCGGAACGCGGCGGACGAGCCCGTCCGCAATGTGCCCGTCACCGCCGCCGGCGCGTTCTCTCGCGAGGGCCTCACGAACCGCGAGGGCCGGTTCGCCCTCGACGGGCTCCCCCCGGGCGACTACGTGGTCGCGCTCGAGGAGGGCGTCGCGGAGGGGAACGCCGGGCTCTCGCCGCGCCTCGCGCTGGTGAAGGCGGGGGCGACCGCCCGCGTGGAGTTCCGGGAGAGCACCGGCGCGACGCTGACGCTCCGGGTCCCGCCCGCGGACGACTGCAGCGTGTGGCTCGTGCCCGGAGCGCTGACCGCGAACGGCGCGGCCGACCTCCTCCACGTCCGCCAGCGCGCCATCGCCGGGACGTCGCAGGAGGAGCGCGTCCTCCTCTACCGCGGCCTGGCGCCCGGCCCGTACACCGCGGCGTGCGTGGCGTACCCCGCCGCGGAGGGCGAGTCGCACCGCGTCTCGCTCCGGCGGATCGACGTCCCGGGTTCGGACGTCGAGGCGACCCTGCCGGCCCCCACCGTCGTCGTGCAGGAGGCCCGGGCGGCCGAGAAGTGAAGAGGGGCGCCCGATCGCCTGGCGCCCCTCCTCTCCCGTGCCCGTCGTCCGAGGCCTGACGCTCCCGCTACTTCACGCTCACCGGGATCGTCCGCGCCTTCGCCTCCTCGCGCTTCGGCAGCTTCACCGCGAGGACGCCGGCGTCGTACGCCGCCTCGACGCGGGTCGCGTCCACGCCGGTCGGCAGGGTGAAGGAGCGGTAGAACGTCCCGAAGGAGCGCTCGCTCCGGTGCACCGCCTCGCCCGCCTGCGCCGCGGGCTGCTTCCGCTCCGCCTGGATCGAGAGCGTGTCCTTCTCGACCCGGAGCTGGATGGCCGCGGGATCCATGCCGGGCAGGTCCACGAGCACGCGGTACTCGCCCTCGGTCTCCACGACGTCGGCCGCGGGGGCGAGGCCGTAGCTCCACGCCTCGGACGCGAGGCCCTTCACCATGCGGTTCATCTGCTGGTCGAGCGCGGAGAGGGTCCGCGCGGGGTTGCTGCTCCACAGCGTCAACATGGTCGTCTCCTCCTCGCGCGATCGGCTCGCGCGCGCTGGTTGGTGGTCAGGCGCCGTGAGGCCGCTCACCCTGAGCGTAGGCCCTGCGCAGCAGGGCCGCAGTCGAAGGGCGGCGCGCGGCCTCGGTGCTTACGTAAGTCGCGGCGGGAGGCTGTCAAGCGTGGTCGGTCGGTGGTCAACCTGACGACTGACTACTGACCACCGATTCCCGACCCCTGCTAGAACCGACCCGTGCCGCCGCCCCTCTCACCGCTCCCGATCGACGCGCTCCTGCCGGAGGTGGTCGCGGCGCTCCGCGCCGGACCCGCGGTCGTCATCGAGGCGCCGCCCGGCGCCGGCAAGACGACGCGGGTCCCGCCCGCGCTCCTCGCGGCGGGGCTCGCGGGGAGCGGTGAGGTGGTGGTGCTCGAGCCGCGGCGCCTGGCCGCCCGGCTCGCCGCCCGGCGGGTGGCCCAGGAGCTGGGCGAGCGGCCGGGCGAGACGGTGGGCTGGCAGGTCCGGTTCGAGGAGGTCACCGGACCGCGGACGCGGATCCGGTTCGTGACCGAGGGGCTCCTCACGCGC
>JAEYOU010000428.1 GCA_023411405.1 Pseudomonadota bacterium
GCGCTGCGCCGGACCAAGGGGCTGATCGGCTCCGGCCTCCATCTGCTTGGCCTCGAACTGCCGATGCCGGATCATTCGATCATGCCCGTCGGGCTCGGATGGTGACGCTGCCGTCCGCGCCGCGCTCGAGCGGCGGGGCCCTTCACCTGCTGATCGACAGCACGGGGCTGAAGCGGTGTGGACCGGGCGAATGGTTGGTCGGCACCGCATCAAGAGGCGGCGCTCCTGGCGCGCCCTGCGCATCGGGATGGACGCGGGCAGCGGCCGGATCGTCGCCGCCACGCTGACCGACCGCGGCGTCGAGGATGCCTCGCAGGTCGCGCCGTGCTCGATCGGATATCCGAGCCGGTGGCCGGGGACGGCGCGTATGACCGGAACCAGGGGTACGCGGCCGTGCATGAGCGCCATCCCGAGGCCGCGGTGGTAGCGCCGCCGCGCGTACCCGGCGCGACCGTCACATCCAGACCATCGCTGAGACGGGCCGGATGGCGTGGCCGCGGGCCAGCGGCTCCAACACGCGGTGCCGGCGTGGGGAGCCAAATGGCGCGCTGGAAAGCCGTCCCTCGGCGTCATGGTTCTCAACCGCATGCCCGGCCTCGGGCGCCCGAACGCCGTCCGCGTCGCCTGATCACCAGCGGGGCTGGGGTGATCTCTTGCACCGCTCGCCTCGCTGCAACACGCCGTCAGGAGCGCAAATCCAGCCGCTTCCCGACATGGCGCAACCACGCATCCTCCGAGAAACGGGTGGCGATCTGGCTGCGCGCTCGCGCCGCCATAGCCTGGGCCCCGTCGGGATCGCTGCGCAGCCACCGCAGCCACCGGGCTGCGTCTGCGACGTCCGGTTCCGCCCAGGATTGGTCGGGATGGTGGTAGGGACCGCCGGGATCGGTCGCCGGCACCAGACGGTGGGCGACCAGACCCGCGGTCTCCGGCGTCATGAATTCAAGATTCCCCGACCAGCCGGTCGCCACGACGGGGATTCCGGAAGCCATGGCCTCGGCCAAGGGAAGCCCGAAGCCCTCGCTGCGGTGGAGGGAGAGCAGGACGTCGCCGTCCGCCATCAGCCGGTCCAGTTCGGGCCGGCTCAGCGTGTGATCGATGAGACAAATGTTCGCCCGGCTGGCCACCGCCTCGTGCAGAGCCTCCCGCTGGGCGGGGTAGGCCTCCGTATGATGGGTCTTGACGATGAGCCGGGCGCCCGGGTCGTCGCCGAAAGCTTCCACAAAAGCGTGGATGGCGGCGAGGGGGTTCTTGCGCACGAAGCCGGACCCCATGTTGAACAGGGTTAACACCGTGAAGGGGCGCCTCTCCCCATGCTGCCGGTGAAGCCCCTGGCCCGCGGCGACCGGCACCGCTACGGGATGGGGAATGACCGCCACCGAAAGCCGCGGCGCCGCGCGCCGAAAGGCCTCGGCGTTGAAGGCGCTGGGCACCCAGACCTCGTGCATGAACCCGCAGGCCGCGCGCCAAGCCGGCGGCAGGTCGGGCAGTTCCCACGCGCAATAGCCGATGATCCTCTTGCCGCCCACCAGGCGCCGGCCCAGCATGGCCAGGGTGACCGGCACCAGGGGGGCGTTCATGTGCAGGATCAGGGTTCCGGGGCCACGCCAGCCGCGGGCGTCCGCGTAGGCGACCGGCCCGTACGGATCGCCGCCCAGGAACCAGCGGCCGATGTCGATGCCGCCGGTGACCGCCCCGGCGGCCTGCAACCCCCGCAGGCAATGCCTCGCCCCCTCGCCGATGCCGCTCGCCGTACCGAGGGGACCGACCACGATGAAGGGCGGGGATGCCGGCTCTCCGGTGGGAAGGCGGGACGACGGCCGCGGGGCCAGCAGCGCCGCCGTCCTGTGCAGCAGGAACCGGCGCAGGGCCGGCGGTATCAACCGCCAGGCGGCGTGGGCGGGGCTTCGCATGATGCGCTGTTTTTCCAAGAGGCTCCGCGGAACGGATCAGGTGTGTTCCCGCTCCGCGGTCAGGCGGTCGATGAAGCAGGCGACGGTCGCGGCGGCTTTGGACCAGACGCAGGTGGAATGCTGTATCCCGCCTTGGACGCACCGCTCGTACAGGGCAACGTCCTGGAGCATCCGGCGGACCGATCCGGCCAGGGCTTCCGCCGAGACCTGCTCGGCGACCAGCCCGGTCTCCCCATGGATCACCTGCTCGACCAGCCCGCCCACCGGTGTGACCACCACGGGAATGCCGCAGGACTGGGCCACGGCGATGACGCCCGACTGGCTGGCCTCCCGGTAGGGAAGAACCACCAGATCCGCCGTGGCCATGATGGCCGGGATCTCGTCTTCCGGAATGTAGCGGTTGTCGAGCGTGATGTCGGGAAGCGTGGCCATGCGGTCCACATAGGGCGACACATTGCCACTGCCGTGGATCGACAGGGTCAGATCCGGGTAATCCCGCCGCAGCGCGGAAAAAGCCTCCAGCAGCAGATCGATTCCCTTGTATTCCAGTATCCGCCCGAAGAAGACCAGACGCCGGGGCGGACGCCCGTCGAGCGGCGGCCGGGACAGCCGCCCGTTCAGAAGCGGCCCGAGAGGGGCGGTGATGACCGCGTCCTGCCGCAGGGCGTGGCGGGTGCACAGAACGTTCCGGACATGCTGGCTGAGCGTGACCACACCGTCGGACCGACCGATCTCATGGTCGAGCCAACGCTGGTAGGGCGCGAACTGCTCGCCCGGATGCAGCTTGGCGTCATGGACCGTGACCACATAGGTCAGGTTGCGGCGGCGGATCAGGTCGAGGAACAGGGGATTCCACAAATGCGGCATGGTGCACAGGACCGCGTCCACCCCCTGCTCGTC
>JAEYOU010000464.1 GCA_023411405.1 Pseudomonadota bacterium
GCGCTGCGCCACGGCCCGGCCGGCCACGAGCCGGCCGCGCCGGCAGGCCCCACCCCCGAGCAGCTCGCCGCGATCCGGGCCGAGGCGATGCAGAAGGTGGCCCACGCCGTCGAGGTGCTGCGCCTCCAGGCCGAGCGGCTCGCCGAGCAGGCGCGCGCGGACGCGCTCGAGATCGGCTTCCGCGTGGCCCGGCGGATCCTCGAGGCAGAGCTGTCGACGTCGCCCGACGCCTTCTTCTCGCTCGTCCGGTCGGCGCTCCAGCGCGCCGGGGACTCGCGCAGGGTCTCCGTGCGCGTGCACCCCGCGGACGCGAGGACGCTCGCGCCCGCCCTCGCCGCCGGGACCCTCGGCGTCGCCGCCGCCACCGTCGAGGTCGTCCCCGACGCCGGCCTCGCCCCCGGCGACTGCATCGTGGACACCGACTTCGGGAAGGTGGACGGCCGGCTCGACACCCGGCTCGCCGAGCTGCATCGCGCGGCGGCCGCCGCGGCCGAGGAGGGCTCCTAGAATGACCCTCGTCGACCTCGAGCGGATGTCCCGGGCCATGGACGAGGCCGACCCGACGCCGCTCACCGGCACGGTGGTGCGCGCGACGGGGCTCCTCGTCGAGGCGCTGCTCCCGCGCGTGCCGGTGGGGACCGCGTGCGAGATCCGCTCGAACGACGGCGCGCTGGTCCAGGCCGAGGTGGTCGGCTTCCAGGGCGGCACCGCGCGGCTCATGCCGCTCTCGGAGATCCAGGGGGTGGCCGAGGGCTGCGACGTGGTCCCGCGCGCCGCGGCCGACCGGATCCCCGTCGGCGAGGCGCTGCTCGGGCGCGTCGTGGACGCGTCGCTCCGGCCGGTGGACGGCGCGCCTGCGCCGGTCCTCCGCCACCACACCGCCCTGCACGCCGCCCCCCCGCCCGCGCTGCAGCGCCGGCGGGTGAGCGCGCCCCTCTCGCTCGGCATCCGCTCGATCGACGCCTGCCTCACGGTCGGCGAAGGACAGCGGATGGCCGTCATGGCCGGCCCGGGCGTCGGCAAGAGCGTCCTCCTCGGCATGCTCGCCCGGTCCGCCCAGGCCGACGTCGTCGTGGTCGGGCTCGTGGGCGAGCGCGGGCGCGAGGTGCGCGAGTTCATCGAGCGCGACCTCGGCGCCGGGCTCGCCCGCTCCGTGGTCGTGGTCGCGACGAGCGACGAGTCGCCGCTCAAGCGCCTGCGCGCCGCGATGAGCGCCACCGCCGTGGCCGAGCACTTCCGGGCCCGCGGCCAGAAGGTGCTCCTCCTCATGGACTCGCTCTCCCGCGTGTGCATGGCCCAGCGCGAGATCGGCCTCGCCGCCGGCGAGCCGCCCACGACCAAGGGGTACCCGCCCTCGGCGTTCGCGCTCCTCCCCCGCCTCGTCGAGCGGGCCGGCAACGACGCCGGGCACGGCTCGATCACCGCCTTCTACACCGTGCTCGCCGAGGGTGACGACCACACCGGCGATCCCATCGCCGACGCCGCGCGCGCCACGCTCGACGGCCACATCGTGCTCGCCCGCCGGCTCGCGGAGTCCGGGCACTTCCCCGCGGTGGACGTCCTCGCGTCCGTCTCCCGCGTCATGAACGACATCGTCACGCCCGCCCACCGCGAGCTGGCCCGCGAGGCGCGCGAGGTGCTGGCGGCCCACCGCGACGCCGCCGATCTCATCGAGGTGGGCGCCTACGCCGCGGGCTCCAACCCGCGCGTCGATCGCGCGATCGCCTGCATCGATCCGCTCCGCCAGCTCCTCCGGCAGGACCCCGAGGAGCGTTCGCCGCTGCCCGACACCCTGGCGCGGCTCTCGAAGCTCCTCGCCGCCCCACAGAAGAAGGAGAAGGGCCATGCCTAGCGCCCTCGCCCTCGCGCTGCTGCTCGCGTCCGGCGCGCCGGCCGCGGCCCACCCCGCGCCCCCTGCCGTGCAGGAGGTGCGGGCGCCGGCAGCGCCCTCGGCTCCGACCCCTCCCGCTCCCGCGCCCGCCGCCCACGCCGCGGCCTCGGAGAAGGCGCAGGAGTCGCAGGAGCCCAAGCCCGAGCCGCTCCCCGCGCGTGCCCCCGCTCCTGTCCCCGCCCCCAGGGCCGAGGCGTCTTCGCCGTCCCGCGCCCACGTGGCGACGATCCCGCCTTCCCTCACCGCGCGGGCGCTCCTCGAGGAGCTGCGCCGCTCGGCGAAGGACCGGCGGCAGGAGCAGTCCTCGATCGCCGACGAGCGAGGGGCCCTGGAGAAGCAGCGCAAGGAGCTCGAAGAGATGCGCGCGGCCCTGCGCGAGGAGACGAAGCGGCTGCAGGAGCTCGTCGCGGCAGGCGCCAACCCACCGAAGCGAGGCGGCGCCGCGGCCAAGTCGAAGGACGGCCTCGACGCGCTCGCCCGCACCGTCCGCGGCATGCGCCCGGACGCCGCCGCGGCGATGGTGGGGCGGCTCGACCGCGGACTCGCCGCGGCGGTGCTCGGGCGGATGAAGCCGGCCGACGCCGCGCTCGTGCTCGAGAAGATGGACCCCGCCACGAGCGCGTCGCTCGTCGCGCTCCTCGCCGGGAGGGAGCGGTCGTGAACGTGCTCGCGAGGCTGTTCCTGTCGCACCGCACCGGCGCACCGGCGCCCGACCTCCGATCCCACGCGGGCGCGGCCGGCGCGCCGGGCACGTTCGAGGACGTGCTCGCGCAGCTCGATCCCGCTTCGGCGCCGCGGTCCGCGTCGCTGACCGTGAATGTCACGGGCCCGGAGAGCGTCGCCGCGTGCGGCGACGGGAGCTCCCCCCGAGGCGACGGTTCGCAACGGGTCGAGGGCGCGCGGCGGTGGAGGGGAACGCCGAGCTCTGCGGCGGTGACGGGACCCTCGCCGGCGGTCGCGCCAGCGGCTGCGGCCCCATCCGCCGCCGCGCGTGCATCCGCGCCTGCCCC
>JAEYOU010000486.1 GCA_023411405.1 Pseudomonadota bacterium
CCCATCACCTTCGCGGCCGTCGGCGACATCATGCTGGGGAACGCGTACGCCTACCCGGACCCCTCGAAGGCGCTCCTCCCGCCCGAGGACGGCGCCACCCTGCTCGCCGAGTTCTCGCCGGTGCTCGCGGCGGCGGACGTCGCGTTCGGGAACCTCGAGGGTCCGCTCTCGGACGAGGGCACGACGCGCAAGTGCAGGTGGCCCCCGACCGGCGTCTGCTACGCGTTCCGGGTGCCCGAGCGCTACGGCGCGCACCTCGCGCGCGCCGGGTTCGACGTGCTCTCGCTCGCGAACAACCACGTCGGCGACTTCGGCGACGTCGCGCGCGCGCGGACCCGCGTCGTGCTCGACCAGCTCGGCATCCGGTACGCGGGCGCGCCCGGCGAGGTCGCGCTGCTGGACGTGCGCGGGACGAAGGTCGCGGTCGCCGCGTTCTCCGTCTCCGCGGGGACGAACGATCTGCGCGACGTCGAGGGCGCGGCGCGCCTCGTCACGGAGCTGCGCACGCGCGCGGACCTCGTCGTGGTCTCGTTCCACGGCGGCGCCGAGGGCGCGGCGTACCAGCGCGTGCCCCACGGCGAGGAGCTCTTCCTCTCGGAGAACCGCGGCGATCTCCGGCGCTTCGCGCACGCCGTGGTGGACGCGGGGGCCGGGCTCGTGCTCGGCCACGGGCCGCACGTCGTCCGCGGCCTCGAGCTCTACCGCGGGAGGCTCATCGCGTACTCGCTCGGGAACTTCGCGACGTACGGCGGCTTCAACCTCAACGGCCCGAACGGCCTCACGCTCGTGCTCGAGGTGCAGGTCGCGCCGGACGGCACCTTCCTCGGCGGCAGGATCCACCCGGGCAAGCAGCTCCGGCCCGGCGGCCCGCGGGTCGACCCCGCGGGCGAGGTCATCCCGATCCTGCGCCAGCTCTCGGCCGAGGACTTCGGCGCGGCCGCGCCGGAGATCGGCGCGGACGGGGCGATCCGGGTCCCGGCGCCGGCTGCGTAGCCTTCACCGCCAGGCGACGTCGTCGGCGGGCAGCCGCGCGGGATCGAACCGCGCGTAGCCCATGAAGAGCCGGCCGGCGAGGGTCGAGCCGTCGGCCGGCGTCCTGCCGCGCCGCAGGATCGAGTTGAGCGCGCGCCCGCCCTCGTCGCGCCGCTCCGACGGGCGCGCGAGGGTCATCGCGCCCCGGGCGACGCCGCGGGCGCCGCGGTGGATGAACGTGACGGTGCCCCCCTCGTCGACGCCTTCGACGACCCCCACGTGCGTGAAGGGATCGTCGAACCTGCCATCGCGGTTCCGGTCGTACGTACCCCGGAAGAAGACGAGGTCGCCCGGGCGGGGCCACTCGCCTCCGCCGCCGAACACGACGCCCCAGGCGCGGGCGGCGAAGTACATGGCGGCCACCGCGGAGCGTTCGTCCGGGGCGGCGCGCGCCCAGAGCCGGCGCAGCGGGATGCCCTCCGCCTGGTACACCGCGGCGACGAACCCCGAGCAGTCGGCCTGGTACCGCTCGCCGTCCACCGTGAACGCCGCCCGGCGTCCCAGCATGGTCGCGGCGCGTGCGGCGAGGCGGGCCGAGAGCTCCCCGTACGCGTCCGTCGCGTGCGGGCCGGCGTCGCCGTGCACGGAGCGCTCCTCGCCGGGGCTGGCGGCGGGCGCTCCGGCGGGCGGCGCGACCTCGGACGTCGCAGGGGGCGCGGAGCGCGCGGCGGGGGAGAGCTCGCCCGGCCGGACGCGATCGCCTGTGGTCGCGCACGCGGCGAGGAACATCGGGAGCGCGGCGACGATCGCGAGCCTCACGCCCTCACTGTACGAGAAGCGCCCGAGGAGTCCAGATGGGGGCGTGGCTTGTGGCCGCGGAAGCGCAAGTCCCCGCAGGTCCACGTGTTTGCTTTCGAGTGGCGCAGCGTTACCTAAGCAGGTAGCTTCGGCCGCCCCCCCGAGCCCACCCATGTTCAAGACCCTCGTCAAGAAGACCTTCGGCACGAAGAACGACCGCGAGATCAAGAAGCTCCGGTCTGTGGTCGCGCGCGTCAACGAGCTCGAGCCGAGGATGAAGGGCCTTGCCCCGGAGGAGTTCCCGCGGCTCATCGCCCAGTGGAAGGACGAGGTCCAGAAGAAGGGCCGTTCCCTCGACGACGTGATGCCGGAGGCGTTCGCCCTCGTGCGCGAGGCGGGCGTCCGGGCCCTCGGGATGCGCCACTTCGACGTGCAGCTCATCGGCGGCGCGGTGCTCCACGCGGGCAAGGTCGCCGAGATGAAGACGGGCGAGGGCAAGACCCTGGTGGCCACGCTCCCGTGCGTCCTCAACGCGCTCTCCGGGCGCGGCGTCCACGTCGTGACCGTGAACGACTACCTCGCCCGCCGCGACGCGGAGTGGATGGGGCGGCTCTACCGCTACTGCGGGCTCACGACGGGCATCATCGTCCACGGCCTCACCGACCGGGAGCGCCAGGACGCGTACCACTCGGACATCACGTACGGGCAGAACAACGAGTTCGGCTTCGACTACCTGCGCGACAACATGAAGTTCCGGCTGCAGGACTACGTCCAGGGCGAGCTCAACTACGCCATCGTGGACGAGGTCGACTCGATCCTCGTGGACGAGGCCCGGACGCCGCTCATCATCTCCGGCCCGTCGGACGAGTCCTCCGAGCTCTACGACACGGTGAACCGGGTCATCCCATCGATGATCCGCGACGTGGACTTCACGGTGGACGAGAAGAGCCGCACCATCGTGATGACCGAGGCGGGCGTCGAGAAGATGGAGAAGAAGCTCAACGTCCAGAACCTCTACGCGCCCGAGGAGGTCGAGACTCTCCACCACGTCGAGCAGGCGCTGCGCGCCCACCACCTCTACCGCAACGAGGTGGACTACGTGGTGAAGAACGGCGAGGTGATCATCGTCGACGAGTTCACCGGGCGTCTCATGCCGGGCCGGCGCTGGTCCGACGGGCTCCACCAGGCGGTGGAGGCCAAGGAGGGCGTGAAGATCGAGGCGGAGAACCAGACGCTCGCCACGATCTCGTTCCAGAACTACTTCCGCATGTACTCGAAGCTGTCGGGCATGACCGGCACCGCCGACACCGAGGCGGAGGAGTTCGCGAAGACCTACAGCCTCGACGTGGTGGTGATCCCCACCAACAAGACGAACATCCGCAGGGACTCCGAGGACGTCGTCTACCGGACCGAGGGCGAGAAGTTCGAGGCCATCTGCCAGGAGATCGAGGGTCGCCACGCGAAGGGGCAGCCGGTGCTCGTGGGCACCGTCTCGGTCCAGAAGAGCGAGGTGGTCTCGTCGCTGCTCAAGCGCCGCGGCGTGCCGCACAACGTCCTCAACGCCAAGCACCACCAGCGCGAGGCCGAGATCGTCGCCCAGGCCGGCCGCAAGGGCGCGGTGACCATCTCCACGAACATGGCCGGCCGCGGCACCGACATCATCCTGGGCGGCAACCCGGAGATGATGGCCAAGCACGAGGTCGGGCCGGAGCCGGACGCGCCGATGGAGGGCGAGGAGCAGGCCGCCTTCGAGGCGCGGAAGCTCCAGTGGGGCCAGCGGCTCCTGGAGGCCACCGCGCGGCTCAAGGCCCAGACCGCCGCCGAGCACGAGGAGGTCGTCGGGCTGGGCGGGCTCCACATCGTGGGCACCGAGCGGCACGAGTCCCGCCGCATCGACAACCAGCTCCGCGGCCGCGCCGGACGGCAGGGCGACCCGGGCTCCTCGATCTTCTTCCTCTCGCTCGAGGACGAGCTCATGAGGATCTTCGGATCCGAGCGGATCCAGGGGCTCATGAAGGCGATGGGGATGAAGGAGGGGGAGCAGATCGAGCACCCCTGGCTCACCAAGGCCATCGCCAACGCCCAGAAGAAGGTCGAGGCCCAGAACTTCGACATCCGCAAGAACCTGCTCGAGTACGACGACGTGATGAACCAGCAGCGCCGCAGCATCTACCGGCTGCGCCGGATGGTGCTGGGCTTCGGCGCGGGCGTGCCGGTCGTCGAGTACGACGAGGAGCCGCGGACCAAGAAGAAGACGCGGCGCGAGACGGTGTACCAGTGGTCCGACGCGCGCGAGCACATGCTCGACCTCGTCGAGGACCTGGTGCTCGAAATGGTCGGCGCCGCCTGCGGCCCGCGGATGGCCGAGTGGGATCTCGACAGCCTGGCCGCGGTCATCAAGGACCAGTTCGGCCTCACGATGAGCTTCGCGCCGCCGAGCGGGAACGCTGCGCAGGCGCGCCAGGCGCTGGCCGAGCAGGTCTACAACGTCGTCGAGAAGGCCTACCGGCAGAAGGAAGAGGAGCTCGGGGTCGAGCCCGACGGGACCCTGCGCCTCCGCCGCTACGAGCAGTTCCTCTACCTCCAGGCCATCGACCAGCAGTGGAAGGACCACCTGCTCTCGATGGATCACCTGAAGCAGGGCATCGGGCTGCGCGGGTACGGGCAGAAGGACCCGAAGCAGGAGTACAAGAAGGAAGGCTACGCGATGTTCGTCCAGATGACCTGGCGCGTGAAGAGCGCGGTCATCGGGAACCTGCTCCGGCTCCAGCTCGTGCGGCAGGAGTCGGCGGAGGAGATCGAGGCGAAGCGCCTGGCGATGCAGCGCCGCGCGATGGCGATGGCGCGGGCGAGCCACGCCGAGGCCGGCGGCGGCGCGGACGGCGAGGCGAAGAAGTCCAAGCAGGAGACGGTCGTCCGCACGCAGCCCAAGGTCGGCCGGAACGACCCGTGCCCGTGCGGCTCGGGCAAGAAGTACAAGAAGTGCCACGGGGCAGCGGAGACGGCGGCGTAGGGGCGCTGCTCCCGTCGCAGGCGTCAGGATTGTCCGCTCGGCTCGTCAAGGGCCGTACGCCTCGCCTGGGGCGCGTTGCCGTGGGGCGGCCGGCGGGGCCCGCCGGGCTCGCCGACCAGGTAGATGCTCGGCGCCGGCAGGCTGATCGGATGCCGCGCGCGGAGGACGCGCGGCGCGTTCGTGCGCTCGGGGCAAACTTGCCGGCCACTTCTCGCTTCGCGAGGTGGCCGGCTTCGAACATGCCCCTCGCGCCCGGTCGGGCCATGACGCGCGCGTGTCTCGCTCGTCTCCGTGCGGCGCCTGCGCCGATGGTCGGCTCGCTCCGCCGAGCCGTGCCGTCCGCCTGGGTGGCGT
>JAEYOU010000519.1 GCA_023411405.1 Pseudomonadota bacterium
GGTTGGGCCCCCTGCGCGCCCGAACCGGCCGGCGCGCCGCCGGAAATCCGGCGCGCGTGCCCAGCGCGCCGCGGGCGCGTGCCCCCGGAGCGCGGGACAGACCGGACGGGTTCTCCGCCTCACGGAGAATTGATCTACGTCACACCCGGTCCCGGCCCGGGTTCAACGACCTCGCCAGCACGACGCTGGGGAGGTCGCATGGCTCGCTACCTGTCGCTCACGGCTTTGCTCGTCACCGCGTCCCTCGCCTCGGCCCAGCCGATCGACGACGCGCGCAACGTCTCCGGGCTGCTCGGCAGGACGCTCGCCCCGGCCGACGACATCGCCGCCCAGGTCACGGACCTGCTCCTGTCCCGGAACAAGGGGAAGGTCCGCTCGGTCACGGTCCTCGACGACGCCGAGGGCGCCGTCACCCTCGAGATCGCGTTCGAGGGGCTCGAGGCCGCGCAGTGCAAGCTCTCGGTCCGCGCGAAGGACGCGGCGAGCGGCGACGTCGGCGCGATCCCCGAGGCCTCGGCGCGTATCGAGGGTCCGTCCGGCAAGGTCCGCCTCACGCTCGCGCTCCGCGCCGGCCTCCCCGAGGGGGCGACCGCGGAGTCCGCCCGGATCCGGGTGGAGATCCGGCGCGGGAGCGGGGTGAAGTACGAGACCTCGCGCTGGTTCGCGATGGCGAAGCGCTGGAGCGCCGCGATCCAGCCGGAGAACGTGGTGGTGCGGGCGACGCCGGTGCCGGTGGGGTCCATCCCGGCCACCGCGCCGAGCGCGACGCGTCCTCCCATCCTCATCCGCCCCGACGCGCTGCGCACCCTCCAGCTCCACGCCACCCACGTCGCGCCCGAGGCGGCGGCGGCGCCGCGGATCGGCCGGCTCGACGCCGCCCCGCGGGTCCGGGTCGTCCCCGGCGCCGTCGCCCCGGCGTCGGCCCCCGCCGCGGGCCCGGCGCGCACGATCCGGACCGTCCCGATGGTGACGAGGGTGGCGCCGCTCTCGGAGAAGATGGTCCGGCTCAAGCCGCTCCCGCAGGTGGGCGCGGCGGCCGGCCTCCCCAAGGCCGTGACCGACAAGAACGGCCGCGGGCCGTCCAACCGCCCGCTCCCGTGGTTCGACGCGATCCGCGCGCCGCAGGGCCTCTCGCTCACCGCCGCCAAGGTCACCACCATCGACTCGACCGTCTACCAGGACGCGAACCCGGCGTCGGGCATCTGGTACTACCTGCCCGCGCGGTTCGTGGTGAGCTGGGATCCGGACAACGGCCACGCCGTGCGGATCACCTACGGCACCGCGACGGGCGACGAGCAGCCCGTGTACCTCTCGGCGCGCCTCACCGCGGGGATCGACTCGTCGGAGGTCGAGCTCGTGCGCAACCTGCTCCGCGCGCAGCTCCAGGCCTCGGGCGTGCCGTTCACCGAGCTGCGGCCGCTGCCGTTCCAGGACGCGCCCAAGGCCTCGTTCAAGGGCGAGCTCGGCCAGTTCGACGTGCCGCCGGAGGCGGTGTCCGTCACGTCGATCTCCGACGTGGCGGGCGAGATCGAGCTCTCCCTCGCCACCGATCCGGTCACCACCGCCGTCCTCCAGACGACGCTCACCGAGGGCCTGGGCCTTCCCGGGAACCTCTCCTTCGTCGCCGCGGGCCCCGAGCCGTTCACGCGGACCGTGCCCGTGACGCTCCGCGCGCCCGACGTCCGGTCGTACCGCGCCCTGGCCTGGAAGCGCGGCGCCCCCATCCGCAACCGCACGCCGTTCCCGCTCCTCGTGCGGAACCTCCACTTCCTCACCATCGGGCCGGACGGGACGCCGACGGTCTACTCCTACGCGTTCTCGGGCACGGTCGTGCCGCCGAGGGCGCAGCTCCGGGTCGAGGACGCCGCCGTGGTCCCCTGGCTCGACGGCGCGCTCAAGGCGTGGATCGAGTACGCCGTCAAGGAGGCGGAGCCGGCCGGGCTCTCGGCGGTGCGCGACGAGATCGGCATCGCCGCCGCCCAGGCGACCTCGCAGGCGACCTTCGAGACCCTGACCCCCTTCACCGCGGGTGGGCTGGCCCGCATCGTCCTCGACGTCCGCTCGAGCTACTTCGATCCGCGCGATCGCGACCCCAAGGTGCGCACCGTGCAGTTCTCGAAGGACGGCGAGCGCGCGTCGGTGGGGCCGCTGTTCCTCGGCGACCGCAGCCCCGACGACCTCGCCCGGCCGGGTGATCCGCTCTTCTCCTGGCGGCTCAGCGTGGTCAAGGCCGACGGCACCGTCGCCGGGCCGGGTCCCTGGACCGACGGCGCCCGGCTCGAGCTGTTCCTCGGGGACGCGCAGCTCCAGCAGGTGCTGGGCGCGCCGGCGCCGACCCCCTGAACGCCGCCTGCTCCGGATCCGCCATGACGATCGCACGCCTCACCAGGCTGCTCGCGCTCTCCGTCTGCCTCGCGCTCGCGGTCCTCGCGCCCGGCGGCGCCGCCCGCGCGACGCCCATCCTCGGCGAGCCGCTCGCCGCCGGTCCGCTCCGCGTCCACGCCGACGACGCCGACCCGGCGCTCTGGTACTACCCGCCCGGCCCGCTCGCGATCGCCGAGGCGGCCGGCGGCGGCCCCGACGCCCGGTTC
>JAEYOU010000675.1 GCA_023411405.1 Pseudomonadota bacterium
CCCGTCCTCCTCACCGGGGAGCAGGGCACCGGCAAGGCGCACCTCGCGCAGGCGCTCCACGAGGCCTCGCCGCGCCGCGACGGGCCCTTCGTCCGCGTGAGCTGCGCCGGCCTCTCCGAGCCGCTCCTCGAGGCGGAGCTGTTCGGCCCCGACCCGGGCGCCTTCCCGGACGCCGGCGGGTGGCGGGCCGGCGCGATCGAGCGGGCGTGCGGCGGCACCCTGTACCTCCAGGAGGTCGGGCGGCTCCCCCCGGCCTCCCAGCTCCGCCTGCTCGAGGTGCTCGAGGCAGGGCAGCTCGAGCGCGCGCGCGGGGCGGCGACGCCCGTGAACGTCCGGGTGATCGCCTCGTCGCAGGACGATCTCGGCCGCCGCGTCGAGGAGGGCCGCTTCCGCGAGGACCTCTACTACCGCCTGGCGGTGGTCTCGGTGGCGCTGCCGCCGCTCCGGGCGCGCCGCGACGACATCCCCGCCCTCGCCGCCCACTTCGTCGCCGACGCGAGCGCGGCGCTCGCGTCGGACGTGCGCGGCCTCGCCCCCGGCGCGCTCGTCGCGCTCTTCTCGCACGAGTGGCCGGGCAACGTCCGCGAGCTCGCGGAGGCCATGCGCACGGCGGTGGCCGCGGCGCGCGGCCGTGAGATCGCGGTCGCCGATCTCCCCCCGCCGGTGCGGGCCGCGCGCGAGGACGCGGCGCTGTCTCCGTTCCCGGTGCCCGGCTCGACGATGGAGGAGATCGAGCGAGAGGCCATCCTCCGCGCGGTCGATCGCTGCGGCGGATCCACCTCGCGCGCCGCCGAGCTCCTCGGCGTCTCCGTGCGGAAGGTCCAGTACCGCCTGAAGGAGTACCGCTGCGCGCGGCGGGCGGTGCTGCCGGGCGACTGAGGCGGAGCCACCTCCCTCCCGGGGCCGAACGACCGCCGCGGACCGCCTCCGGGTTGCCCGAACACCGTGCAACTGCCCGGGTTGCGGTCACTGCTCGAAAAAAGTGCGTCTCCGGGTCGCGCTGCAAGCACGCGGGCCGTAGGGCAAGATCGTTGTCCTGAAAAGCACGGCGATCGCGCGTCTCTGTTTTCGAGTTGCGAAGGGCAGTCGGCGCGCACAAAGCGGATTGGGACAGCCCAAAGCGCGGGCAGTATCGGTTGGAACCCCCGGCCGGGCGTGGTCTTGACCGTTCCACGCGCGCCCTGGAACACTGGGAGCTTTTCCGAAGGACGAAGGAACGATGCGCGAGACCGAGACCGGCACCCCCCCGCGGCAGGGCCTGTACGATCCGCAGTACGAGCACGACGCCTGCGGCTTCGGCTTCGTGGTGGACGTGAAGGGGCGCGCCTCGCACGACATCGTCGAGAAGGCGCTCACGGTCCTGCTCAACCTCGAGCACCGCGGCGCGGCCGGCGCCGAGAAGAACACCGGCGACGGCGCGGGCATCCTCCTCCAGACCCCGCACGCCTTCCTCGCCGACGAGGCCGACCGGCTCGGCATCGCGCTGCCGCGGCCGGGCGCCTACGCGGTGGGCATGGTGTTCCTGCCCCAGGACGAGGCCGGCCGGGACGCCTGCGTCGAGGTCTTCGAGAAGGTCGTGCGCGACGAGGGCCAGACGGTCCTCGGCTGGCGCGACGTCCCGACCGACAACGCCACGCTCGGCCCTTCCGCCCGGAGCAGCCAGCCCGTCATCCGCCAGCTCTTCGTCGGACGCGGCGACAGCTGCCAGGACCCGATGAGCTTCGAGCGGAAGCTCTACGTGATCCGGCGCATGGTGGAGAAGCGGATCTCCCGCTCCTCCATCCCCGGGCGCAGCCACTTCTACGTCCCGAGCCTCTCGTACAAGACCGTCGTCTACAAGGGGATGCTCAACGCGGGGCAGCTCCGCGAGTTCTACCTGGACCTCACCCGGCCCGAGATGACCTCGGCCATCGGCATGGTCCACTCGCGGTTCTCGACGAACACCTTCCCGTCCTGGGCCCGCGCCCACCCGTACCGCTACATCTCGCACAACGGCGAGATCAACACGCTGCGCGGCAACGTGAACTGGATGCACGCGCGGCAGTCGCAGATGTGGTCGTCGTTCTTCGGCAACGACCTGCAGAAGATCCTCACCGTCGTCGACACCGAGGGCTCCGACTCGGCGATGTTCGACAACGTGCTCGAGCTGCTCACGCTCTCGGGGCGCGAGCTGCCGCACGCGATGATGATGATGGTCCCGGAGCCGTGGAACCGGGACACCACGATGAGCCCGACGAAGCGGGCGTTCTACGAGTTCCACTCCTGCCTCATGGAGCCGTGGGACGGCCCGGCCTCGATCGCCTTCACGGACGGGATCCGGGTGGGCGCCCAGCTCGACCGGAACGGGCTGCGCCCGTCGCGCTACTACGTCACGAGCGACGGGCTCGTGGTGATGGCGTCCGAGGTGGGCGTCCTCGACCTTCCGCCGGAGAAGATCGTCCGCAAGGGCCGGCTCCAGCCCGGCCGCATGTTCCTCGTCGACACCTCGCTCGGCTGCATCGTCGGCGACGAGGAGCTCAAGGAGCGGATCGCGCGGCAGCACCCGTACCGCGAGTGGCTCGACCGGTACATGGTCCAGCTCGAGGACCTGCCCAAGCCGGCCCGGGTCCACGAGCCGGATCACGAGACCGTGCTCCGCCGGCAGGAGGTCTTCGGGTACACCGCCGAGGAGGTGAAGATGCTCGTCACCCCGCTGGCCACGGACGGCGTCGAGCCGACCGGGTCGATGGGGAACGACGCGCCGCTCGCGGTTCTCTCCGAGCGGCCCCAGCCGCTCTTCAGCTACTTCAAGCAGCTCTTCGCCCAGGTGACGAACCCTCCCGTGGACGCGATCCGCGAGGAGATCATCATGGCGGCGGAGACGTCGGTCGGGCCCGAGGGCAACCTGCTCGAGCCCGGCCCGGAGTGCGCGCGCCAGCTCTCGCTGCCCTCGCCGGTGCTGCGGAACGAGGACCTCGAGAAGATCCGCGCCCTCGACGGCGGCGTGGCCTCGAAGGGCCTCAAGGCCGTGACCCTGCCGATGGTGTTCAAGGCGGCCGCGGGCGGCGCCGGCCTCCGCAAGGCGCTCGAGGACCTCCGCTGGAAGGCCTCGGAGTGCATCGCGGAGGGGAACAACATCATCATCCTCTCCGACCGCGGGCACGACGCCGAGGACGCGCCCATCCCGTCGCTCCTCGCGATCTCCGCGGTGCAGCACCACCTCATCCGCGAGGGCACCCGCACCCGCGTCGGCCTGGTGCTCGAGTCCGGCGAGCCGCGCGAGGTGCACCACTTCGCGCTCCTCATCGGCTACGGCGCGTCGGCGGTCAACCCGTACCTCGCGTTCGAGACGATCCACGATCTCGTCCGGCAGGGGCTCGTGCCCGGCCCGGCCGAGGCGGCCGAGAAGAAGTACGTGAAGGGCGTCTCGAAGGGCGTCGTGAAGGTGATCTCCAAGATGGGGATCTCCACGATCCAGAGCTACCACGGCGCCCAGGTGTTCGAGGCCATCGGCCTGAACCAGGACTTCATCGACGAGTACTTCACCTGGACGGCGACGCGGGTGGGCGGCGTCGGCATCGACGTCGTCGCCAGGGAAGCGCGCATGCGCAACGAACGCGGCTTCCCGCCCAACCGGCCCATCTACCACACGAGCCTCCCCGCGGGCGGTCACTACAAGTACCGCGCCGGGGGCGAGCACCACCTCTTCAACCCGGAGACGATCCACAAGCTCCAGTTCGCCTGCCGCACCGGGAGCTACGACCTCTTCAAGGAGTACTCGGCCCTGGTGAACGACCAGGCGCAGCACCTCAACACGCTGCGCGGGCTCATGGACCTCCTCCCCGCCGCGAAGCCGGTGCCGCTCGACGAGGTCGAGCCCGTCGAGGCGATCATGCGCCGGTTCAAGACCGGCGCGATGAGCTACGGCTCGATCTCGCAGGAGGCGCACGAGGCGCTCGCCATCGCCATGAACCGGATCGGCGGCAAGTCGAACACCGGCGAGGGCGGCGAGGACCCGGCGCGCTACGAGAAGCTGCCGAACGGCGACTCCAAGAACTCCGCCATCAAGCAGGTGGCGTCGGGCCGCTTCGGCGTGACGAGCAACTACCTCGTCCACGCCAAGGAGCTGCAGATCAAGATGGCCCAGGGCGCGAAGCCCGGCGAGGGCGGGCAGCTCCCGGGGACGAAGGTCTACCCCTGGATCGCCAAGACCCGGCACTCCACCCCGGGCGTGGGGCTCATCTCGCCGCCCCCGCACCACGACATCTACTCGATCGAGGATCTGGCGCAGCTCATCCACGACCTCAAGAACGCCAACAAGGGCGCGCGCGTGTCGGTGAAGCTGGTGGCCGAGGTCGGCGTCGGGACGATCGCCGCCGGCGTCGCCAAGGCCCACGCCGACGTCGTGCTCATCTCGGGCCACGACGGCGGGACGGGCGCCTCGCCGCTCACCTCGATCAAGCACGCCGGCATCCCCTGGGAGCTCGGCCTCGCCGAGGCGCACCAGGTGCTGCTCCTCAACGATCTCCGCTCGCGCATCGTCGTGGAGGTGGACGGCCAGCTCAAGACCGGCCGCGACGTCGTCGTCGGCGCGCTGCTCGGCGCCGAGGAGTTCGGGTTCGCCACCGCGCCGCTCGTGGTCCTCGGCTGCGTGATGATGCGGGCCTGCCACCTCAACACGTGCCCCGTGGGCGTCGCCACGCAGGACCCGCGGCTGCGCGCCCGCTTCACCGGCGATCCCGCCCACGTCGTCACCTTCATGCGGTTCGTCGCCCAGGAGGTCCGGGAGCACATGGCGGAGCTCGGCTTCCGCACCATCGACGAGATGGTGGGCCGGTCCGAGCGGATCGAGATGCGCCGGGCCGTCGATCACTGGAAGGCGCGCAACCTCGACTTCTCGCGCATCCTCTACAAGCCCAAGGTGCCGAAGAACTACGGCCGCACCTGCCAGATCCCGCAGGACCACGGGCTCGACCGGACGCTCGACGCCACCACGCTGCTCGAGCTGGCGCGGCCGGCGATCGAGGCGAAGCAGCCGGTGCGGGCCGAGGTGCCCATCCGCAACGTCCACCGCGTCGTGGGCACGCAGGTCGGCTCCGAGATCACGCGCCGGCACGGTCCGCAGGGGCTGCCCGACGACACCATCCGCTTCCGGTTCGTCGGCTCCGCCGGCCAGTCGTTCGGCGCCTTCGTCCCGCCCGGCATGACGCTGGTGCTCGAGGGCGACGCCAACGACTACTGCGGGAAGGGGCTCTCGGGCGGCCGCGTCGTGGTCCTGCCGCCGCGCCAGCACACCTTCATCCCGGAGGAGAACGTCATCATCGGCAACGTGGCCTTCTACGGCGCCACGTCCGGCGAGGCGTTCATCCGCGGCGTCGCGGGCGAGCGGTTCTGCGTCCGCAACTCGGGCGTCCACGCCGTCGTCGAGGGGGTGGGCGACCACGGCTGCGAGTACATGACCGGCGGCCGGGTGGTGGTGCTCGGCAAGACGGGCCGGAACTTCGCGGCGGGCATGTCCGGCGGCGTGGCATACGTGCTCGACGAGGACGGCGGGTTCGCGAGCCGCTGCAACAAGGAGATGGTGGGGCTCTCCCGGCTCGAGGACGCGGAGGAGATCGCGCTCGTGCGCGCCCTGGTCGAGAAGCACGCCGCGGCGACCGAGAGCGCCAACGCCCGGCGGGTGCTCGACAACTGGGAGCACACGCTCCAGCGGCTCGTGCGCGTGATGCCGCACGACTACCGGCGCGTGATCGAGGCGCAGCGGAAGATGCGCGAGAAGGGGCTCTCGCCCGAGCAGGCCGAGCTCGCCGCCTTCGAGGAAAATGCGCGCGATCTGGCGCGGGTGGGTGGGAACTAGCCATGGGAAAGCCGACCGGGTTTCTGGAGTACCAGCGCGAGCCCGCGCACCAGCGGCCGCCCCTGGAGCGCATCAAGGACTGGTCCGAGGACCACCCGCCCTACGGGGAGGAGATCCTCCGCCAGCAGGGCGCCCGCTGCATGGACTGCGGCATCCCCTTCTGCCACACGGGGAAGCTCATCGCCGGCATGGCCAGCGGTTGCCCGGTGAACAACCTCATCCCGGAGTGGAACGACCTCGTGTACCGGGGCCAGTGGCACGAGGCGTACATCCGGCTCGCCAAGACGAACAACTTCCCGGAGTTCACCGGGCGCGTCTGCCCGGCGCCGTGCGAGGGGAGCTGCACGGTCGGGGTCGCGGGCGATCCGCCGGTCACGATCAAGACCATCGAGTGCGAGATCGTCGACCGCGCCTTCCGCGAGGGCTGGGTGAAGCCGCAGGCGCCCGCCGCCCGCACGGGGAAGCGCGTCGCCGTCGTGGGCTCGGGCCCGGCGGGCCTCGCCGCCGCCCAGCAGCTGAACAAGGCGGGCCACACCGTCACCGTGTTCGAGCGCGACGACCGGATCGGCGGGCTGCTCATGTACGGCATCCCGAACATGAAGCTGGACAAGGAGGTCGTCCAGCGCCGGGTCCGGCTCATCGCCGACGAGGGCGTCCGGTTCGTCACCCAGACCGAGATCGGCAAGCACTTCGCGGCGACGCGCCTCGTGAAGGAGTACGAGGCGGTCGTGCTCTGCGGCGGGGCCACCCAGGCGCGCGACCTCCCGGTCGAGGGCCGGAACCTCCAGGGCATCCACCTGGCCATGGACTTCCTGCGCGCCAACACGAAGTCGCTGCTCGACTCGAAGCACGCCGACGGGAAGTACGTCTCCGCGAAGGGCAAGCACGTCGTCGTCATCGGCGGCGGCGACACCGGCACGGACTGCGTCGGCACCTCGATCCGCCACGGCGCGAAGGGCGTCGTCCAGCTCGAGATCATGCCCCGGCCGCCGGACGAGCGCGCAGCCGACAACCCGTGGCCGCAGTGGCCGAAGGTCCTCAAGGTGGACTACGGGCAGGAGGAGGCCCGCGCGCTGTGGGGCGAGGACCCGCGGCAGTTCCAGGTGCTCACCAAGCGGTTCGTCGGCGACGAGCAGGGGCGCGTGAAGGAGCTCCACCTCGTGAAGGTCGAGTGGGTGAAGGGCGCGGACGGCCGGCTCGGCCCCCGCGAGGCCCCCGGCTCCGAGCGCGTGCTGCCCGCGGAGCTGGTGCTCCTCGCGCTCGGGTTCACCGGTCCGGAGAAGCCGATGCTCCAGGAGCTCGGGGTGAAGCTCGACGACCGCGGCAACGTCTGGACCGACGCGAACAAGATGACGAGCGTCCCCGGCGTCTTCGCCGCGGGTGACATGGCCCGCGGCCAGTCGCTCGTGGTCTGGGCGATCCGCGAAGGCCGCCTCGCCGCCCAGGCGGTGGATCGGTACCTATCGCACGGGGAGACGGTGCTGCCGCCCTGAGCTCTCGGTTGCACGCCCCGGGACCAGCCGGGCTTCAGGCTTCCGTCCTCGGGCTCCAGGCCAGAGGCCCGACGCCTGAGGCCCGAGGCCCAGGAAGCCCCCCGCCAAAGATCCTGGGGGGACGTGCGCTGGCCCAGCGCGCTCGCTATCACGAGCCGCATGCCGATCCGCGCCCGCCACCTCGTCACCGCCGCCGCCCTCGCCCTCACCGCCAGCGCCGCGCGCGCCGAGCTCGTCACCATGACGATCGAGTACCGCGAGGGGGACACGGTCCTCGAGGGCTACCTGGCGTACGACGCCTCCGGGCCCGCGAAGAAGCCGGGCGTCCTCGTGTTCCACCAGTGGAAGGGGATCACCGCCTACGAGAAGAAGCGGGCGGAGCAGCTCGCGGCCCTGGGGTACGTCGCCTTCGCGGCCGACCTCTACGGGAAGGGCGTCCGGCCCGCCGACCCCAAGGCGGCGGGCGCCGAGGCGGGCAAGTACCGCGGGAACCGGCCGCTCCTCCGGGCGCGGACGCTGGCCGCGCTGGCGGCGCTCCGCAAGCAGCCCAACGTCCAGGGCGAGAGGATCGCCGCCCTCGGCTACTGCTTCGGCGGGGGCGCGGCGCTGGAGCTCGCGCGCGCGGGCGCCGACGTGCTCGGGGTCGTGAGCTTCCACGGCAGCCTGACGACGCCCACGCCCCAGGACGCGAAGAACATCCGCGGCAAGGTCCTCGTGCTGCACGGCGCGGACGACCCGGCCGCCCCGCGCGCGGACGTGCTCGCGCTGCAGGACGAGCTCACGGCGGGCGGGGTGGACTGGCAGGTGGTGCTGTACTCCGGCGTGGTCCACTCGTTCACGCAGCCCGACGCGGGGAACGACAAGTCGAAGGGGAGCGCCTACGACGCCCGCGCCGACCGCCGATCCTGGGAGGCGATGAAGGACTTCTTCGGCGAGCTGTTCGCGGGACCCTGACGGTGCGCGCCGGGGCCCGTGCGGTGCGGCCCCCAGCGGTGCGGAGCTCCCGCTTGACACGTCGACGTGCGCGCGGTGGAGTGGTTCTCGATTGGTGAACATCCCGTGCAGCGAAAGGCGTCACCCGTCGCGGTGAAGCAGCGCGTGGTCAGGGCGTGGACCGGCATGGCGGTCCGGGTGTGTCCCAGGATGTCGTGAGCGTCGCTCGAGCCTCGAAGGCATCGCGGCGGTCGCCGAGCCTCGCGACCCACCTCGACCGCGCCCTCGCTCAGGGCGCCACCCTGTTCCTGGGCGTCGTCTACGACCTCCCCGGCCGCGACTGCGCCGCGCTCGCCTCGAACGGCGAGCTGCCCGGCACCGCCGAGGGGCTCGCCCGGTACAAGACGGAGTACGTCGACGCCATCGCGGCCATCGCGCGGCAGTCGAAGTACGCGAACCTCCGGATCGTCTTCGAACACCGTCGGCGGCCTGCGGCCCGCAGCGCCCGAACGTCGCGAGCGCCAGCGCCGATCTCAACACCTTCGTGAACGCGTCCAAGGTCGATCGCCGCGCCCACCTCCCCGCCCGCAGCTCTTCTGGAGGTGAGCGGGGCGGGGGCGCCGAGCAAACGTTTGCAGCGTGATGGGGATCAGCGCGGGCCACACTCCACGAAGTGGTGACCCCGAGTGGAAGCCCCAGCGCGGCGCCGATCCGTCGCAGGGTGCAGCTGCTGTCCGGATCGCCGGTGTTCCCACCCTTCCCCGAGAGGTCTGCATGACGTCCCCCTGGCAGAACGCTCGCCGTTCGAGGACAGCCGCCGTGGTCGCGGTCGGCCTCCTCGCGCTCGCCGCGCCCGCGCGCGCGCAGACGCACCTCGACAACCCGTTCGCCGGGGCGCGCATGTACGTGAACCCCGCGTTCACGGCCAACGCCGACGCGACCGCTGCCGCGACCGCCGATCCCACCCTCGCCGCCGCGATGCGGCGGGTCGGGCGCCAGCCCACGGCCGTCTGGATCGAGCGGATCGCGGCCGTGCCCACGGTGGCCACGCACCTCGACCGCGCCCTCGCGGCCGGTGACGACCTCGTCCTCTTCGTCCTCCGCAACCTGCCGGGCCGCGACTGCTCCGCGCTGCAGTACGACGGCGAGCTGCCGATCGACGGCGGACTGGCGCGCTACAGGGCCGAGTTCATCGATCCCATCGTCGCCATCGCCGGAGATCCGCGGTACGCCGGGCTCCGGATCGTCTTCGTGGTCGAGCCCGACAGCCTCGTGAACCTCGTCACCGGCCTCTCGACCCCGATCTGCGCCATGGTCCAGTCGTCCGGGCTCTTCGTCGAGGGCGTCCGGTACGCGGTCAACGAGCTCCACGAGCTCCCGAACGTCTACCTGTACCTCGACCTCGCCTACTCCGGCTGGCTCGGGTGGACGGAGAACGCCGCGCGGATGGTGAGCCTCCTGGACTCTGTCTCGAGCGGCTTCACCGCCGGGAAGAGCGCGATCGACGGCTTCGCCACAAACACGGCGCAGTACGTCCCCGTGAAGGAGCCGTGGCTCTCCGCCGACCAGGTCGTCGCCGGCCAGCAGGTGTGGACCGCCACGTTCTACGAGTACAACCGGGACATCGACGAGGCGAGCTTCGTGGCCGACATGTACGGCCGCCTCGTCGCGGCGGGCTGGCCAGGATCGATCGGCATGATCGTCGACACGTCCCGGAACGGCTGGGGCGGGCCGCAGCGGCCGAGCGGGCCGAGCGCGCAGGCCCTCGGCCTCGAGCGGTTCGTGGACGAGTCGCGCGTGGACCGGCGCGCCCACCGCGGCCTGTGGTGCAACGTCGCCGGCGCCGGCGTCGGGGAGCGGCCGCAGGCCACGCCCCCGACCTTCGCCGCGACCTGGCTCGACGCGTTCGTCTGGGTGAAGACGCCCGGCGAGTCGGACGGCGCCTCGTCGCTCGCGCCCGAGGGTCCGCCCTTCGATCGCGAGTGCGATCCGGAGGGTACGACCTCCTGGGGCATCCCGACCGGCGCCCTCTCCGGCGCGCCGCCGCGGGGGAGCTGGTTCCCGGCGCAGTTCACCGAGCTCGTGCAGAACAGGTGGCCGGAGGAGCAGCCCGGCACGGGGGTTCCGCTCGAGGTCACGCTGGACCAGTCGGGGATCTGCAACCCGCCGCCTGGCTGCGACCCCGGGGAGATGTGCGCGGCCGTCTGCTACGGCGGGAGCGCCGTGACCTCGTCGCCCGCGGGGATCAGCTGCGGCCCGAGCGGAGGCTCCTGCAGCGCGGCGTTCGCGGGCGGCACCAGCGTGGTCCTGACGGCGATCCCGAACCCGAACACCCTCAACCGCTTCGCCGGCTGGATCGGGGCGTGCAGCGGCACCGCCCCGACCTGCGTCGTCCAGATGACGCAGCCGCGATCGGTCACCGCCCGGTTCGTGGCCGACGTGAACTACGCGCTCTCGGTCACGCGGGCCGGGACCGGCGCGGGGACGGTCACCGGCGCCGGCGGGGCGGTGGACTGCGGCGCGACCTGCAACGCCCTGTTCAGCGCGGGCGTGACCGTGACCCTCACCGCCGCTGCGAGCGCGGGCTCGGCCTTCACCGGCTGGAGCGGCGCCTGCGCGGGCACGGCGACGACCTGCGCCGTCCGGATGGATCGGGCGCAGGCCGTCACCGCCACGTTCACGTCTCTCCGGACTTATCCGCTCACGGTGACGAGGTCCGGGACGGGCGCGGGCACGGTGGTCTCGTCCCCGGCCGGGATCCAGTGCGGCGCAACCTGCTCCGCGCTCTTCGGCGCCGACGCCGTCGTGACGCTGTACGCGACGCCCGCCGGGGGCTCGGCGTTCCACGGGTGGAGCGGCGCGTGCGCGGGGTACCAGTCGGCGTGCGTCCTGACGATGT
>JAEYOU010000710.1 GCA_023411405.1 Pseudomonadota bacterium
CGCTCGAACCGCGCGAGCGCGCCGGCGTCGAGCAGGACGCGGGCCGCGTCGAGGCCGTGGCTCCAGACGGTGGTCGCGCGCAGCGCCTCGCGGGGCTCGGGCTTGTCGGTCGGCAGCGCCTGGAGCGCGAACACCGCGAGGCGCGTGCCCGCGATCCGCTCGGCGCGCTTGTATGCGTCGGCCAGGACCGAGAACGTGCTCTGGAACAGATCGTCGATCCCGGCGGGGAGCAGGTTCAGCAGGCCGTCCACCACCTCGAGCTCGACCGGCGCGCCGCCGCCGTTCACGACGGTGCACTCCCGCACGAAGCCGTGCGCGTGGCTCGTCGACCAGCCGGCCCGGAAGGTGAGGCCGAGATCGAGGTTCTCCTCCTCGAGCCACAGCCGGTGCCCGAGCACGGTGCGGCGGAGCCGCCGGACGACGCGGTAGACCAGCCGGTCGTCCCCCCGGAGCGGCCGCCAGAGCCGATGCCCTCCTCCGACGTGCGCGACGAGCGCGGTCGCGGGGCCCGAGACGCCGACCGAATCGATCACCTTGTCCTCGGTGACGTAGGGGAAGAGCGCCGTGGCGGGGTTTCTCCGGCCCGCGGTGAGCGCGCCGTTCGACGCCGCGAAGAGCCAGTGATCCGAGTCGCTCACGAGCGTGAGCAGGAACGGGGGGAGCGCCTGGAGGTCCTCGATGACGTAGCAGCGCTCCCCCTCGAAGTCGGCGAGCCGGCCGGCCGGCGCGCCACCGGCGGGGGCGAGCGGGGACGGGCCGAGGTGGACGGTGCGTTGGGTCACGTGCGCTCCGGGTTCGAGGGGCCCGGCGCGACGCGCGCCAGGGTCTCGGGTGAGACTGTGCCGAAGCCGGCGCGTCGCTGGCAACCGCGCCATACCGGAACGTTCGGCGGGTCCGCCGAACGATCCCGGCGAGGGCGCTCCCCGCGGCTCCCCACGCCCGCAGGCCCGCCGCACGCGCCGGCGGACGGGCGCCGGCCCGCCGAACGAACTCCCGGCGACCGGAACGAAGCCCGACCGAAACCCGCACCGCCGGTGCTCGCGCGGGGCGTTTCCTCAGCCCGCGGCGGCGTTGGTTCGGGCCGCCCGGGGCGCGGGTCGAACCCCGCGTTCTCCGGCCGCGAACCGTCCGCGCGATGGTTCACGCTCGTTCGAATTGGTCTCGATTGCGCCGCGCCGCGCGCCTTGTCACCGTCGCGCGGACGTCGGCACTCCCGCGGTGGCCGCTCGAGACGACGTGCCCGCTCGCCCTCGACACGCTCGGGGCGAGCGGTGGACCCCGTGCCTTCGGAGGAGCACCCCATGAAGACCCACCTCGCCTACGCCGCCCTGCTGCTGGCGAGCCCCCTCGCCGCCTGCGATCCGGAGCGAAGCGACTCCGGCCCCACCCCGGACGCGTGCAGCGCGTGCGTCTACCACGAGCTCGTCTGGTCCGACGAGTTCGACGGGAGCGGTCCGCTCGACCCGGAGAGCTGGAGCTACCACGTGGGCGCGGGCTGGAACGCCGGCGCGGGCATGTTCCTCGGCTGGGGCAACTGGGAGGCGGAGTGGTACCGGCCGGAGCAGGCGGTCCGCGAGGACGGCGTCCTCGTCATCACCGCCGACCACGACGAGGCCCGCGCGCCCATCGCCGGCTGGGACACGAAGATCCGCTCGGCGCGGGTGGTGACGCAGGGCAAGCGCTCGTGGAGCCGCGCGCGCGTCGAGGCGCGCATCGCGATGCCCTCGGTCCCCGGCACCTGGCCGGCGTTCTGGCTGATGGGCGACGGCTACGACGGGACCGCCACCTCGGCGCACGACGCAGCGCTCGAGCACTACGATCGGATGGCGTCCACCTGGCCGGCGTGCGGCGAGATCGACATCATGGAGCACAAGAACCAGGACACGTACACGGTCCACAACGTGTTCTGGGACACGCGCACGGAGCTCCTGCCCTGGGACGCCGGGACGATCGCCGACGACGCGAGCTCCTACCCCTCTCCGCACGCCGCGCGCCAGCTCGACCCGACGCAGTACCACGTGTACGCCCTCGAGTGGACCGACGCGCACATGTTCTGGTACGTCGACGGCGTCCTGGTGAAGAACGAGAGCATCTCGGCGGCGAACCAGGAGGAGTTGAACGGCGCGGACCGGAAGTTCTTCGTCCTGCTCAACCTCGCCATCGGCACGGCCGGCACGCCGTTCACGGGTGGTCCCACACCCGCCGTGACCGACTTCCCGCTGAAGATGTACGTGGACTACGTCCGCGTGTATCAGTGAAACGGGGGCTGCGCCCCCGCCCCAGGAGCGGAGCTCCTGGGGCCCCACCCCTGCTGCGCGGGACCCTGCGCCGTGCTCGCCGCTTCGCGGCTCCGCGCGGCTGCCCCGCGTCGGAGGGGCTGGCGCCCCTCCCCCAGCTTCGCTGGGGCCCCCTCCCTGATCGCGGAGTCCAGGGCTGCGCCCCCGCTGCGCGGGGCCCTGCGCCGTGCTCGCCGCTTCGCGGCTCCGCGCGGCTGCAAGATCGAACGGGGGCTGCGCCCCCGCCCCGCCGGCAGAGCCGTCGGGGCCCCACCCCTG